>JAWOHA010000115.1:0-4010 GCA_046496385.1 Cryobacterium sp.
GAGCCCGACACCCGGCCGGCCCACCCGGCCGTGAGGCGTACCCGGTCGTAAGGCATACCCGGTCGTAAAACAACGAGAGGCGACGGATGCGCTCAGGAATTCCGGCACGGGTGGTCGAACGGGTCGAGAACCTCGGGGGCGACGTTGCCCTGGTCACCGTGGCGGGTGTCGCCCACGAACCGGTCGCCGCCGATCGGTCCGAGGCGGTGGATGCCTTCGACCCGGCCGCCTGGGTCGTCATTCACATGGGACTGAGCCAGCACCCGCACGACCCGGGCAACCAGCCGGCCTGAGCCGGAGGTGGAGTCCGGTCAGATCAGGCTGCGCAGAAAAGCGTCGATGCTGACCCCGGCGCGGTCGGCGCGTTGCTGCAGGCGGCTGTGTTGGGCCGCAGACACGGTCACGGTCACGCTCACGGTCGCCGCGGCGTCACCGAGCGCGTCACCGACCCTGACCGCCTCGTCGAACTCGACCGCGTCGTCGAAGTCGAACAGCCCGGGATGCGCCGCCGGCGCGGTTGCGGGGGTTCTCGCCGGTTTCGACGCCGCCGGCGCAAGGGCCGTCGCCGCGGGCACGGCAACGGCCGCGGCACCGGTCACGGCACCCGTCGCCGCGGTGCCGCCGCGCGTGTATCCGGGGCCTTCGGCGGGGGCGCGGCCGCGCTGGTAGGCCTCGGCGGCGGTGCGGGCCCGAATGTCGGCGGCTTCGTTGAGGGGATGGTTGGCGTGCCCCTTCACCCATTCGAAGCGGTAGCGGCGACCGACCAGTGCCGCATCGATCTCCTTCAGCAGGTCGAGGTTCATCACGGGCTTGCCGTCGCCCTTGCGCCAGCCCTTGGCTTTCCAGCCCTTCATCCACTTCGTCACCGAGTTGATCACGTACTGGCTGTCGCACAGCACCAGCAGGTCATCGTCGATGTGGGCGGTCGCGCGGAACAGTTCGAGCACCGCTTTGAGCTCGCCCTGGTTGTTGGTGGCGTGCTTCCAGCCGCCGGCGCCCCAATTGGCGTCGTCGACATACCAGGCCCACCCCGCCGGTCCCGGGTTTCCCAGCGCGGAACCGTCGGCGGCAGCAGTAATCGTCATGGTTCCAGTCTGCCAGCCCGCGCCGCCCTCCGGCCGCCGCTGAAACCGTCCCGCCCCGTCGGTGCGCGCGGCGCCGCGCTTTTCGCGCGAGGCCGGCACGCGCTCAATCGCCGGGAGTGGCCGGCCGGGCTGGCCCGGACAGGTCGTGCGTGGCGCCGAACGGCACCGGCGCCAACGGAATGATGACCACCGGGCGATGCTGGCGGTGCGCGAGGTTCACCCCGACGGAGCCGCTGAAGAACTCGTGCAGGCTGCCGCGCCAGCCCGCGTGGCGGGTGCCGACGACGATCAGCCCCGCGTCGAGCGTATCGGCGAGCCGGTCGAGCGCGCGCGCCGGGTCGCCGGCCAGCGCCCGCGTCGACCAGCGCACGCCGCGGCCGTCGAGCAGCCGGGTCAAATGGGCGAGCAGGGCGGGGTCGACGGTGAGCGTGACGATCTCGGGGTTGTCGGGGTCGACGGGAGACGCCGTGACGCTGCCGTCGTCAAACTCGGTGACCATGTAGTAGCCGGTATCGACCGTGGCGCACACCAGTTCGCCCTCGAACCGCTCGGCGAGCACGGCCGCCTCCACGACGACTGCATCGGCCTGGCCCGGGGTCACTCCCACAATCACCGGCGCCGCATCGCGATGTGGCATCATTCCTCCTCACACAGTGGCACTGTAGCCAGAAACAGGGGTGCTGTCGATCCTCGGGGCCGCCGAGCAGGGCGGATCACGAGACGTTGACGCGGATCTCGTGGCGGCCGGTGGCACCGTCGGGCACCACGTCCGCGGTCTCTGCGGTCTGCAGCAGACCGTCGGCATCGGTCGCCCGAACGCGCAGCAGATGCTCGCCCGGGGTAGCCGGCCAGGTGAACATCCACTGCCGCCAGGTGTCGATCGACACGGCTTCGGCGAGGGTGGCGGCCTGCCAGTCGCCGTCGTCGACCTGCACCTCGACAGCGCCGATGCCCACGTGCTGCGACCAGGCGACACCGGCCACCGTGACCGGGCCGGCGCTGAGCGGCGCCGTGGCGCGCGGCACGTCGATACGCGACGACAGCTTGACCGGGCCGAGCTCCGACCAGCCGCGCGGAGTCCAGTAGCCCTGATCCTGGTCGAACCGGGTGAGTTTGAGCTCCACCACCCACTTCGTGGCCGAGACGTACCCGAAGAGCCCGGGCACGACCATGCGCACCGGGTAGCCGTGCTCGAGCGGCAACGGCTGGCCGTTCATGCCGACCGCGAGAATGGCGTTGCGCTCATCGGTGAGCACCTCGAGCGGGGTGCCGGCCGTGAAGCCGTCGGCGCTGCGGGAAAGCACCATGTCGGCGCCGGCCAGCGGCTTCGCCCGGGCGAGCAGTTCCCGAATCGGGTACCCGAGCCACCGGGCGTTGCCGATCAGGTCGCCGCCCACATAGTTCGACACGCAGGCCAGCGTGGTGATGCTCTCCTCCAACGGCAGCGCGAGCAGGTCGGCGAACGTGATCTCCACCTCGTTCTCGACCATGCCGGTCACCCGCAACGTCCAGGTGCCGGGGTCGACGCGCGGCACCGTCAGCGCGGTGTCGATGCGGAAGAACTCGGCGTTGGGCGTGATGATCGGGCTCAGCCCGTCAACGGCGAAGCTCGCTCCGGCGGCGATGGGCGGCGCGGTGACGGCTGCGGCGGGCAGGGTGAACATCGACCGTGCCGCATCCGCTGCGCGAACGCCGGCCAGCTTGAGCTGGCTGCCGGCGAGGGCGAGAACGCCGAGCCCGACGCTGACACCCGTGTAGGTGAGAAAACGACGCCGACCGTAACCGGCGACGACGGCATACGCGTCTGCGGCGGTGGTGGCCGCACCGCGGGAATCGTCGGCGCCGGCGGAATCGAGCAGCCCGCGGCGCTGCGGTCGCAGTTTGGCCGTGAGCCAGGTGAGCACGAGCGCGGCGACGGCCATGGCCAGCACCGTCGGCACCGCGTCGAGGGTGGCCGCGTTGGCGCGGGACAGCGTGGCGAACAGCGCGACCGCACCGGCGAGCACCACGAGCACCCGGCCCCACGGCGGCCGCCGAAACTCCGTGACCCCGGCCACGGCGGCTAGCAGCAGCAGGGTCAGCCCGACACTCCCGATCAGCACGATCTTGTTGGCCGTGCCGAACAGGAAAATGACCAGGTCTTTCACCCCGGCCGGAACCAGGTCGATGATGAGCGCGCCCACGGTGAGCACGGGGCTGCTCGCCGGAGCCAGGAACGCCGCGGCCAGTTCCGCGGCGCCGAGCCCGGAAATCGCCGCCGCCACCCCCGCGGCGGCCGGCAACCAGAACCGGGCACCGCGAAAGACACCGTGCCGGGCGGCAGGGCGTTCGGCGCTGCCGGCCGCGCCGGAACCAGGTGCAGCGGATGCCGAGGGGGCGTCGGAGCGGGACATGCCCCCAGCGTACAAAACCTTGCTGTGACCCCGTCGGGCATGGCCGTGAGCGTTCCCGCACTGTTCGCCGCGAATATAGGGCAGTCTTAAGGCACCATGGCATCACTTGAGAGTCTTCCCCACGTCACCGATCCCGATGTTCTCTTTGAGGCCTTCGAAGCCTGGGCCACCGGCCAGGGCCTCACGCTGTACCCGGCGCAGGAGGAAGCGGTCATCGAGATCGTGTCGGGCGCCAACCTGGTGCTGAGCACCCCGACCGGCACCGGAAAAAGCCTCGTGGCCGTGGGGGCGCACTTCGCGGCGCTGTCGGCGGGTAAGCGCAGCTTCTACACCGCCCCGATCAAAGCGCTCGTGAGCGAGAAGTTCTTCGCCCTGGTCGAGATCTTCGGCGCCGCCAATGTGGGCATGATGACGGGGGACTCCTCGGTCAACGCCGACGCCCCGATCATCTGCTGCACCGCCGAGATTCTCGCGAACCTGGCCCTGCGCAACGGCGAAGACACCGAGGTCGACCTCGTGGTGATGGACGAGT
>JAWOHA010000144.1:0-6293 GCA_046496385.1 Cryobacterium sp.
GGTAGAGGTAAATCCGCAAATGCTGTGGATAAATGTTCCCACTTATACCTGATCTGGTTATTTATAGCTCCGCAATCGCTGCGGTGTCGAGTGCACTGGACCGTGCCGGTTTCGTGATCGTGTCGACCGCCATGCGCGAGTGCCTCGAGAACCCCGACAAGGCCAACTCGCTCACCGTCGACGAACTCGAAAAACTGTTCCTCACCCTCGCCTGACAGTCCAGACCCCGCAAGGCGGTCTGCAGACTCGCGCCTCGCTGGTCGAGGCCGAGCTTGCGAGGATCGAGACCCCGCAGGCCGGTCTTCGGGCTTGCCCCGAGTGTGAAGATCGACTCACGTGGTCTCGATCGCTCGTTCCTCGCGCCTCGACCGGCGGGAGGGTGCCTCGCTCTGCCTCGCGCCTCGCGCCTCGCTGGTCTAGGCCGAGCTTGTGAGGATCGAGACCTCGTTGGCCGGTTTTCGGGCTTGCCCCGAGTGTGAAGATCGACTTACGTGGTCTCGATCGCTCGTTCCTCGCGCCTTGACCGGCGGGAGGTGCCTCGCGCCTCGTTGGTCGAGGCCGAGCTTGCGAGGATCGAGACCCCGCAGGCCGGTCTTCGGGCTAGATCTGCGCCGGCAGCAGCTCGGCCAGCAGTACCTGAATGCGGGCCTTGATGTCGTCGCGGATGGGGCGCACCGACTCGATGCCCTGGCCGGCCGGGTCGGCCAGCTGCCAGTCTTCGTAGCGCTTGCCCGGAAAGATCGGGCAGGCGTCGCCGCAGCCCATGGTGATGACCACGTCGGAGTGTTTCACGGCCTCGGTGGTGAGGATCTTGGGCACGTTGTGGGCAATGTCGATGCCGTCTTCGGCCATCGCGGCGATGGCCACGGGGTTGATCTGGTCCTTGGGCTCGGAGCCGGCCGAGAGCACCTCGACACGGCCCTCAGACAGGGCGGTGAGGTATCCGGCGGCCATCTGCGAGCGGCCGGCGTTGTGCACGCAGACGAACAGAACGCTGGGCTTGGCGGGCGTAGACGAAGCGGTCATGACGTGATCCTTTGCGGGGTGGGGGTGGTTTCGGTGACGGATGCTGCGGGCAGTGTAGGCGACACCGGCGACGCGCCGGGAAACAAGCGGGGTTTGAGCCAGAGCGCGAGGTAGACCAGCGCGATGAGCGCCGGAACCTCGATGAGCGGGCCGACGATTCCGGTGAGGGCCTGGCCGCTCAGCGCGCCGAAGGTGCCCACGGAGACCGCGATGGCCAGTTCGAAGTTGTTGCCCGCGGCCGTGAACGCCAGGGTTGTGGTGCGCTCGTAGGTCATGAGCAGCATGCGCCCGGCCACGAAGCTGACCAGGAACATCACCACGAAGTACACCAGCATGGGCAGCGCGATGCGCGCCACGTCGCCGGGGTTGGCGATGACCTGCCGGCCCTGCAGGGCGAACAGCATGACGATGGTCACGAGCAGACCCCAGAGGGCGAACGGGCCGACCACGGGCAGAAACTTGGCTTCGTACCAGTCGCGTCCCTTGGTGGCTTCGCCGATGCGGCGGGAGAGGTACCCGGCCAGCAGCGGGATGCCGAGGAACACCAGCACACTGGCGGTGATGGCCCAGATGGAGAATTCCGCGCTCGTGGTGGGAAGGCCCAGCCAGCCGGGCAGAACCTGCAGGTAGAACCAGCCCAGGGCGCCGAACGCGACGACCTGGAAGACCGAGTTCACGGCCACGAGGAACGCCGCGGCCTCGCGGTCGCCGCAGGCGAGGTCGTTCCAGATCAGCACCATGGCGATGCAGCGCGCCAGGCCCACGATGATCAGGCCGGTGCGGTATTCGGGCAGGTCGGGCAGCATCAGCCAGGCCAGCGCGAACATCAGGGCGGGGCCCACGAGCCAGTTCAGCACCAGCGAGGTGACGAGCAGCTTTTTGTCGCCGGCCACGGCCCTGGCGTCGGAATAACGTACCTTGGCCAGCACCGGATACATCATGACGAGTAGTCCGAGCGCAATCGGCACGCTGACCGAGCCGATGGTGAACGCGTGCAGCAGCTCGCCGATCACGGGAACGTAGACCGCCAGCACGAGACCGAGTCCCATGGCGGCGAGAATCCACACGGGCAGGAGTTTGTCGATGGCGCCGAGTCGGGCGGGACGGTCGGGGGTGTCGCTCACGGATCTCCGTCTGGTGCGGGGCCGGCGCGGCCCTATATTGATCGTTGTCGATGCCCACGCTAGGCCAGTTCATCGACAAATGTCAATCTATGGGGCAGACTGATGGGATGACCATGACTTCGCCGATGACTCCGCTCGTTCTGACCGACGTGACCGGGGCGGTCGCCTGCGATTCCACGCCGACCCGTGCGTCGATCACGCCCGATGCCGCCGACGCCCTGGCCCGCTCGCTCAAGGCCCTGGCCGACCCGGCCCGGCTGCGCATCCTGTCCATCGTGGGCGCCCACGCGCGTGAAGAGGCCTGCGTCTGTGACCTCACCGATGTGCTCACGCTGTCGCAACCCACCATCTCGCATCACCTCAAGGTGCTCGTCGACGCCGGTTTTCTCACCCGTTCCAAGCGCGGTACCTGGTCGTACTACCGGCTGGTGCCCGGCGCGCTGCACGCCCTCTCCGCCGAGTTGCCGCGGCTCTGAGCCGTCGCGGCTAGTACTCGGAGCGGTCTCGGGAGCGGAAGGCGTTCAGCGCCGTCGTGACAAGCCGTTCCGCCTCGTCGCGTGAGCCGAAGCCGTCGACGGTCACGACGGGGCCGGATTCCAGGTCGGTGTAGTGCTGGAAGAAGTGCTGCAGCGAGTGCCGGGTGTGCTCGGAGAGGTCGGTGATCTCCAGCGTGGTCGACCAGCGCGGGTCCTGTGCCGGAACGGTGATGATTCGCTCCTCGGTGTCCCGCGTGCTGTGCATGCGCAGCAGGCCCACCGGCCGCACCGTCACGGCCACGCCGGGATAGGTGGGTTCCTCCAGCAGCAGCAGCGCGTTGAGGGGGCCTCCGTTCGGGCCGAGAGTGTAGTCGAGGTAGCCCGAGTCGGCGGGGTAGACCATATCGGTGAGCAGGGTGCGTTTCAGATGCACCCGACCGGTCTCCCGGTCGATCGAGTATTCGTTGCGGCTACCGCGCGGAACTTCAACCGTCAGGTCGATAATCATGCGTCACCATCCTTTGGCGGCCAATCTACCCCGGGCGGGCACGGCGTGCCGGGCTCTGCCGTGGTCGGGGGTCAGCTGGCGAAATACAGGCGGGCGTGCAGGCGACAGCCGTCGTTGAACGGGGCCGCGCAGCTCGGGCAGGCATGACCGGCACGGTAACGCAGAATGCTGAACCGGGTACGGCAGACGCCGCACAGAATGGCGGGCTGACCGTACTCGGACTCGGGCCACGCGGTGGCGGGGTGCGGTTCGGCGGCGGCATGGCACTGATAGCAGGGGTAGAACCGTCGGCAGCAGTGAAACTGGATCGCGACGACGTCGGCCGGGGTGGCGTAGTGCACGCACCGGGTGTGGTCGTCGACCGTCTCGCCGTACACGTGCGGGCCTGTCGTGTCGGCCTGGCCGGGCATCTGCGCCCGGCCTAGAAGCCGGTGCTGAGAAACGGCGGGGTGGGCGTGCGCAGTGCGGCGTCGACGCGCCCGGCCGCATCCGCGGTGAGTTGTCGCGCCCGGCCGGCGCGTACCAGATCGCGGGCGCTGGCGCCGCCCAGGTAGAGGGCGCCGAGATCGGCCACGGTGAGGGCGAGGTGCGCCGCCTGGGGTGTGCCCGGGTCGGCGGCGGGGGAAGCCGCGGGCAGGCGCCGGGCCTCGGCCGTGCCATCCGCGCGCACGCTCAACTCGAAGCGGCCGTGGGCGAAGCCGAGGTCGTCGGTCACGTCGAACACGAGGGTGTCGGCGGCGGCATAGCGGCGGGCCTCGAGGGCAGCGGGCACATCGAGGATGCGCAGCCAGAGGTGGTCGCTCTCGTCGATCTTGGTCACGGCGCGGCGGTCGGTGACCAGCCAGGCGAGGGGCTCGCTCACATTGCGGCCGGGGGCGTCGATCTCGGTGACGAGGTCCATCTCGAGCAGAAAACGCCAGAGCGCGGCCGTGGCGTCGTCGGTCGCGGCGACCAGGTCGACCAGGGTGAGCCGGGCCGGAAAACTGTTTCCGGTGATGGCCACGGTGTACACCGCGAAGCCCTGCGGCACACCGTCGGCGTCGTCGTAGCGCACGGCGCGGTGGTCGCGGCTGGTGGCTCCCGGATGGCGGGGGTTCAGTCCGAGGTAGCTCGACCAGACGTCGGTTCGGCGGTCGACCTCGCCGGGGGACTGCGCGCGGGCCCGGTCGAAGAGGTCGCGGCCGTCAACGAGGAGGGATTCGGGGGTGACGAACTGCACGCGGCCGTCGGAGGTGGGTCCGATCCAGCGGGTGCGGGTGGTGTCGATGCGGTAATGCGCGCGGTGCACCGCCGGGCCGAACCCGAAGCGACCGTAGATGGTGGCCTCCGAGACGGTGAGCATGGCCATGGCGAGGCCGGCCGCGGCGGCGGTGCGCAGCTCGGAGCCGAGCAGGGCGCGAGCCACGCCGCGGCGGCGATGGGTGGGGGAGACCGTGACCGAGCTGATCGCCCAGGCCGGCAGGGTGCCGCCGCCGGGAACGGTGAGGCCCATCAGCCAGGAACGCACGGTGGCCACGGGCGTGGCGGCATCGGCGCCGGTGTCGTCATAGACGGCCGAGATGCGGTCGTGCTCGATCTCTGCGACCTGCCCGGCCAGGCGTTCGTCGCTGGGTTCGGGGTCGTGAAAGCCGCGGGCCTCGGCGAGCAGCCAGCGGCGCAGAGCCTCGGCGCGGGCGGCCTGGTCGGCGGCGCTGTCGCCACCGGTCGGTGTGGTGTCGAGCAGGTGAAACTGCAGCCCCGTGTCGGCCAGCGCCCGTACGGACTCGGAGTCAAGGGGCGGGTTGACGGGCTCTGCGAAAATAGTCACCCCCTCAATCTACTTCGTTGCCCCCGCGGCAGCCTCGCGAAGCGAGTCTCGGGGTGGCTAGGGTGGGGTCATGACCACGGATGCCGCCGCGACCGATCCGGCCGATGTTCACCCTGACTCCCGCACGACGCGCACCGTGGAGGCCCTGCGGGTCGCCATTCTGCGGCTCGCCGCCGAACAACACGTGGACCGGCTCAGCGTGGCGCAGATCGCCCAGGCAGCCGAGATTCACCGGGTCACCTTCTACGATCATGCCCGGTCGCCCTCGGCGTTGCTGGCCCGAGTGATTCGGGACGAGCTCGAGAGAGTGCGGCAGGACTCCTTCGCCTCGGGTGTCGCCCGCGAACCCAGCCTGCACGAGTCGGTGCGACACACCGCGCTCGGTGTGGCTGCGCTCGTGGAGTCGCACCGTGCCATTTTCACGCATCTGCTCGCCGAGCATTCCCGCACCACGGCGCACGATCTGCTGGCGCCGCATTTCGAACAGACGCTGGGAGAGCTGATCAGCGCTCGCACGGCCGCCGAGGAGACGGCGCCGCAGGGTGCGCCTCTGCCCAACGCCGACGCCGCGCTGGCCCGCTACGTGGCGTACGGCTCGGTGGGGGCGATGGAAGTGTGGTTCGCCGGCGACCCGGCCCGGGACCCGGAGAATTACTACCGCCTGATCGAGCCGCTGCTGCCCGACTGGCTGGTCGCCTGAACCGGGGGTGAGGCGCCGCCCGGGCCCCCGGCTACCGGGCGCCGAGCAGGTGTTCCAGGGCGAGCTGGTGCAGCCGCGCAGAACCACTGCCGCGGCCACCGAAATACCCGTGCGGGGCGAAGTCCTCCCAGGCGCTCCGGTCGCTCAGCAGTGCGTCGTAGTGCTCTCCCGCGTCGAGGGTCGGTCGGTCGAGTTCCGGCACCCGCGCCGCCGCCAACGCCTCCTGCACCTCCGGGTCGGCGCGATAAGCCGCCACCCGCACCTTGAGCAGCAGGTAGTTGCGCATATTGGCCGCCGCCGCGAGCCAGACACCCGACATGTCCTCGGTGCGGGACGGCGTGAAATCAAAGTGTCGCGGCCCGTCATAGGCCGGCCCGCCCTGCGGCCCGCCGTGTTCGAGCAGGTCAACGAGCGAAAATGCGCTGTGCAGGTCGCCGTGACCGAAGGCCAGGCCGCGCTGCCCGCTCAGGCTCAGGTGCGCCAGCTTGCCGTGGTCGAGGGCCAGCGCCACGGCTGCGGTCGCGTTCTGCCCGGCCGTCTGCTCCTGGCCCACGACGGGGTTCACCCCCACCAGGTCGGGCCGTTGCAGCGTGCCGATGAACGCCAGCGCATGCCCCACGGTGGGCCGCAGGGCGGGCCGGCCTATGACGGG
>JAWOHA010000196.1:0-4726 GCA_046496385.1 Cryobacterium sp.
CTTTTGAGAGCGGGCAAGGGGCGAAACGTGTCGTCTGGCGGGAGAGGAGAGGAGAGGAGAGCGGGAGGGGGCGGCTACTTCTTGCCGGCGGGGGTGACCATCGCGAATTCGCCGGATTTCACCTTGGCTCGGTAGCCGTAGATCTCCCGTTTGATGACGCGTGCCATGAAGTACAGGCCCACGATGTTCGCCAGCGACATGGCGAAGATCATCGAGTCGGAGAAATCGATGACGGGGCCCAGCGAGAGCGACGCCCCGATCACGGTGAAGATGCAGAAGACCACTTTGAAGACCAGCTCGGCGCGCGCGCTGTCCCGGAACAGGTACCCGGTGGCCTTCATGCCGTAGTACGACCAGGAAATCATGGTGGAGAAGGCGAACAACACGACCGCCACGGCGAGCAGTGTGGGGAACCAGGGCGCCACCGTTCCGAAGGCGGCCGACGTCGTTTCGACGCCGGGTGCGCTCGCCGGGTCTGCCCAGGTGCCCGTGATCACGATGGCGAGGCTGGTCATGGTGCAGATCACGACCGTGTCGATGAACGGCTCCAGCAGCGACACGAAGCCCTCGGTCGCCGGTTCCCGGGTCTTCACCGCCGAGTGAGCGATCGACGCGGATCCGACGCCGGCCTCGTTGGAGAACGCCGCCCGTCGGAATCCTTGAATGATCACGCCGATGACACCGCCGGCCAGGCCTTCGGGGTTGAAGGCGCCCACGAAGATCTCTGAGATGGCCCGGGGAACATCGGTGATGTTGGTGAAGATCACGGTGAGGCAGGCCAGGACGTAAAGCACGGCCATGAACGGTACGACCTTCTCGGTGACCCGGGCGATGGACTTGATGCCGCCGATGATCACCGCTCCCACGGCCAGGGCGAACACGATCCCGATCAGAAAACGCCAGGGTCCCAGCACTCCGTCGTCGCCGCCGGTGACGTTGACGATTTGGGTGGTGGCCTGATTGGCCTGGAACATGTTGCCGCCGCCGATGGCGCCGCCGATGCAGCAGATCGCGAAGAAGACCGCGAGAAAACGGCCGAGTCGTTTGTGGCCGATTTCGGCGAGGCCGTCACGGAGGTAGTACATCGGGCCTCCGGACACCGTTCCGTCGGCGTGCTCACGGCGATACTTCACGCCGAGTGTGCACTCCGCCATTTTGGTGCTCATGCCCAGGAACCCGGCGAGGATCATCCAGAAAGTGGCGCCGGGCCCGCCGATCGATACAGCCACGGCAACGCCGGCGATGTTGCCCAGGCCGACGGTGCCTGAGACGGCGGTCGCGAGAGCTTGAAAATGAGAAACCTCGCCGGCGTCGGTCGGGTCGGAGTACTTGCCGCGCACCAGATCGAGAGCGTGCTTGAACCCGCGAATATTTTGGAACCCGAGGTACACGGTGAAAAATCCGGCGGCGATGATCAGCCACAGCACGATCAGGGGCACTTCCACGTAGCCCAGGTCCCCGGGCTGGCCGATGGGCACGGAGTAGAAGATGATGCCGCTGATGAAATTCGCGACCGGCGCCACCGCGTCGTTGACGGCCTCGTCGATGCGTGATGTGCGGAACGGGCCGGAGGCGTTGAGCATTGCGACACCGAGCCCGGCAGCGGCGCTCATGGAATCACCGTCACGGGGGTGGTGGCGATCTGGATCAGTTTGCTGGGGGTGCTGCCGAAGAGCACCTGCCGCAGCCGGGACTCCCCGACCCGGCCGACCACGACATGGCCGTCGGGCTGTGCGCCGGCGATTGCCGCCAGGTGTTCGGCGGGCCCGCCGTACAGGACCGAACTCTCGACCCGCACGGATGCCGTGGCCTCCTTGAGCAGGGCCAGGACCGGGTCGATGATGAGCCGTTGGGCAGCGTCGATCTCCTGTATCTTCGTGAGACTGCGGCGCTCGTTCTCTTCCGGGGTGTTGAAGGTGTACGGGGACCAGGGAATGACATGCACGACGTGAAGGTCGGCGCCGGATTCCCGGGCCAGCCGTGCGGCGAACAGGGCCGCCCTGCGGCAGGACTCGCTGTGATCTACTCCCACAACCACCGTTGACATGGGACTCCTCTGTTGAGCAGCTCGTCGGATTCTGTCGTTCGTCGCACCCGGACCTGCGCATCAGAATAGGGCGACCGGGATGAAAACACTAGGTGCATCAGGGTTTCAGCTTGATCGACCCGTCGTCGACCGGCCCGACTCGGCTGCCGACCAGAGTGATGAACTAGCGTCAGAGGATGGAAATCGACACCACAGCATGACCCGCGCTCCAGATGAAGCCGCAGAGTCCGCAACCGCGGTGAGCCGCCGCGCGGGAGGGCGCGTGCGCCTCGCGGCGCGGCTCGCGCTCGGGGCCTTTCTGCTGGCGGCCGGATTCAGCCACCTCACCAACAACCGGGAGGCCTTTCTGGCTCAGGTCCCTGAGTGGCTGCCGCTGGAGGGGGACTTCGTTGTCGTGGCCTCCGGCATCGTCGAGATGGTGCTGGGCTTGGCCCTGCTCGTGCTGCACCGCTGGCGGGTACCGGTGGGCTTCGTCGTGGCCGCCTTCTTCGTGGCCATCTTTCCGGGCAACATCTCACAGTTCGTGACCGAGACGGACTCGTTCGGACTGGACTCGCAGCTCGCCCGCGGTATGCGCCTCGTGTTCCAACCGCTGTTGGTGCTCTGGGCGCTGTGGTCGACCGGAGCGTGGCAGGCCTGGCGGGTATGGCGGGTACGGCGGGCCCGGCAGGCCGCGAAGTAACCCGCGCACAGCCGACTTTCGCCCCTGGTGAGCTCGGTCAGGGGCGAAAGCGGGCTTCTCGAGAGCCGTCGCGTCAGTCCGCCGTCGGCCGGGTGACCTCGGCGAGCAGCTCGAGCACGTGCCGGTAGGGTTCCTCGGTCGCGCGCGTCATACCGAGCTCGCAGGTGCGGTTGCACGACGCGTGCGCGGTCGCGCCCAGAGCCTCGACCTCCGCGGCCTGCAGCCGGGTCGCCGATTCAGTCAGTTCCGGATGCAGCATGCCCCGGTCCCCGGCGAAGCCGCAGCATCCCCAGTTCTCCGGCACGTCGACCCGGTCGGCGACGGCGCTCGCCACACTGTCCAGCGCTCCGTTGATGCCCATTCGCGTCGACGAACAGGTCGGGTGCAGGGCGAGCGACTCGAGCCTGGTGTACTGGGGAAGCGTGGGCAGAATACGCGCCGCGGCGAACTCGACCGCGTCCATCACGGTCAGTCGGTGTTCACTGGTGTCACTCTCGATCGTCTGCCGCAGCCCTTCGGTGCAGGACGAGGCGTCGCAGATGATGGTGAGGGCGCCGTTGTCGGTGGCCTCGTGCAGGGCCGCCAGGGTGCGGGCCCGCATGGTGGCCTGACCCGACGCCATACCCTTGGACGCCCAGGGGGTGCCGCAACAGAGGGAGTCGATGGCCGGTGGAACGAGCAGGGTGATGCCGGCACGCTCGCAGAGTTGTTCGAAGCTGACCTGCACGCCGGGGGTGGCAGCTTCCGCTGCACCGAACATCGTGCTCACGCAGGCCGGAAAGTACACCACGGAGGCCGCGCTCGTCGGTGCCGGGCGACGTCGCGACACCCCGCCGGCCGGCAGCTCGCCCGAGTAGAGCGGCACCGTGTCGGTGCCGAGAACCGTGCGGGCGATCTTGTTCGGGGCTTGAACGAGCGGTGTCGGCACCTTCTGCACGACGGTGAGCGCCAGACCGGCGCCGCGCGTCACGGTGCCCCAGTTCTTCGCGGCCACGTCCCAGACCGCGTTCGCGACGGGGTTGGCGTCTTTCTTCCGCAGGCTCTTCACGAGCATCCCGGTGTCGATCTGCACCGGACAGGCAGTCTGGCACATACCGTCGACGGCGCAGGTCTGCACAACGTGGTAGTCGTAATCCCGGGCGAGCTCTGCGACGAGCGCCGTGTCACCGTCGATGCGGGCCTGTTCGATGGCGCGCAGGGTCACAATGCGCTGCCGTGGCGTGAGGGTGATCTCCCGGCTCGGGCAGACCGGCTCACAGTACCCGCAGGACACACAGCGATCGACCTCATCGGCCACGGCGGGGGTGGATTTGATGTCGCGCAGGTGCACCTCGGCGTCATCATTGATGAGGACACCGGGGTTGAGCATGCCGGCCGGGTCGCAGAGCAGCTTGATCTGGCGCATCACGTCGTAGAGCTCGTCGCCGTATTGACGACGCACGTAGGGGGCCATCACCCGCCCGGTGCCGTGTTCGGCTTTGAGTGAGCCGCCCTCGCCGAGCACCAGGTCGACCATGTCTTCGGTGAAGTCGCGGTAGCGGTCCAGAGACTCGGCTCCGGCGAAGTCGTCGGTGAGCATGAAGTGGATGTTGCCGTCTTTGGCGTGCCCGAAGATCACACTGTCGCGGTATTGGTAGTGATCGAACAGACGGATCAGTTCGATGCAGGTGCGTCCGAGCGCCGGAACAGGCACCACGACGTCTTCCAGCAGCGCGGTCGTGCCCTGCGGCCGGGCGCCGGCCACGGCTGCGTACAGGCCCTTGCGCAGGTGCCACATCTGGGCGCGCGCAGCCGCGTCGCTGCTGAATTCGGCCGGGCTCGACAGCCCGAGCCCGGCGGCCAGGGTGGCACCGGTGTTCTGCAGCTCCGCCAGACTCCCGGCGTTGTCAGAGTGGTACTCCACCAGCAGGGTGGCATGGTCGCGCACGGCCAGGTCGCGGATGATCGGGGGCGCGTCGGGCAGGCTCTGCCCGACCTTCAACGAGAGAGCGTCCATG
>JAWOHA010000019.1:0-16915 GCA_046496385.1 Cryobacterium sp.
GCGGTCGGTTCGTCTGGTCGGCCACGTCCGAGAAGACCGGCCGCAAGAACATCTACATGGTCTACCTCGGCGTCGGCGCCGTGCTGTACATCGTGCTGGCCCTGTTCGGCGGCGGCACCACCGCTCTCTACGTGGTGCTGGCCTTCATCATCATCTCGTTCTACGGCGGCGGATTCGCCACCGTTCCGGCCTACCTGCGCGACCTGTTCGGAACCTTCCAGGTGGGTGCCATCCACGGCCGTCTGCTGACCGCCTGGTCGGCCGCCGGCATCGCCGGACCGCTGATCGTGAATGCCTTCCTCGACGCCCAGGGCACCCCGGGCGAGCTCACGGCAGCCGACTACCAGCCGGCGCTGCTCACCATGGTGGGCCTGCTCGTGATCGGCTTCGTGGCGAACCTCTTCGTGCGCCCCGTCGATTCGAAATTCCACGAGCCCGAGAAGCCTCTCGTGCGCGAACCCGCAATGGAGGCCTGACATGAAAACACTTCGTCTCACTCTCGGCTGGGCCCTCGTCGGGATCCCGCTCATCTACGGCGTCTCCATGACGCTCTCCCGCGTCACGGTGCTCTTCGGCTGATCCCGCGGAGCGCCGGGGGCAGGAACGGCCGGGCTAGGCTCGTCAGATGACTTCTCAACGTCTCATCGTCAGCGTGCCCGACCATGTACTGCGCGACGCCCTCGGGGATCTCCCCGAGGGCGTCGAACTGGTGGACTGGGCGATGAACGGCCCGGCGCCGGTGCCCTCGATCGACATCGTGGTTGCGCCGTATATGGGTGCCACCAGACGCCTGGCGCACCTGGCCGGGGTGCAGACCCGACTCGTGCAGAGCCAGTCCATCGGCTTCGACGGTGTCGACCGGGTGCTGCCGACCGGACACGTGCTCGCCAACGCGGCAACCGTGCACGAAGCATCCACCGCCGAACTCACCTTGGCGCTGATCCTCGCCTCCCAGCGCGGCATCCCCGACTTCGTGCGGAACGCCGACGCGGGCCGCTGGATCGCCGGGGCACGACCGAGCCTCGCCGACCGCCGCGTGTTGCTGATCGGTTACGGCGGGGTCAGCCAGGCCGTCGAGGCGCGCCTGCTGCCCTTCGAGACCGAGGTGATCCGGGTGGCCCGCACGGCGCGCACCGACGACACCGGGCTCATTCACGGGTTCGGCGACATCGCCGCCCTGCTGCCCACGGCCGACATCGTGGTCGTCGCAGTGCCGCTCACCGACGAGACCCACCACCTGATCGACGATGCTTTTCTCACCCTGATGCCCGACGACGCCCTGCTGGTGAACATCGCCCGCGGTCCGGTCGCCGATACGGCGGCCCTGATTCGGCATGCCGAGTCCGGCCGCCTGCGTTTGGCCCTCGACGTGACCGAGCCCGAGCCCCTCCCGCAGGATCACCCGCTGTTCGCCCTGCCCAACGTGCTCATTTCCCCGCACGTCGGCGGCGCCAGCTCCGCGATGCTGCCCCGCATGGTGCTTCTGCTGAAACGACAGATCGAGTTGATGCTGGCCGGCGAGGACCCCGTCAACGTCGTCATGAACACTGTCGCCGCCGCCGGGCCGGCACCGGCCGCGGCCCTCGACGTGGAGCGGCAAACCGTGTAGCCTTCGGTCAGACCACAGTGGTCTGACCACACGCCGCACTCACCGCCGAGGAGCCTCCCATGACCGAACGGCGAGCGTGGCAGATCGTGCTCGAACGCGTGGAGTCCGACCTGCTCTCCGGCGACCTCGGGCCCGGTGACCATCTGCCGCCCGAGCGCCTGCTGGCCGCCGAACTCGGCGTGGGACGCTCGAGCGTGCGGGAGGCGCTGCGGGTTCTTGAGGTGCTCGGCCTGATTCGCACGAACGCGGGATCCGGCCCGTCCTCGGGCGCCATCATCGTGGCGCTGCCGGGCGGCGGCATGTCCACGCTCATGCGCCTGCAGGTTGCCGCTCAGGGCTTCCCCGTCGCCGACGTCGTCAAGACCCGGCTCGTGCTCGAGGGCTCGGTCGTGGCCGAGCTGGCCGAGCTGGCGTCGACGAACGAGGGCCCGGACCTCGCCCACGCGACCCGGCTGCTCGATGCCATGGACCGTTCCGCCCTCAGCGAGGCCGAGTTCCTCGCGCTCGACGCCCAGTTTCATCTGTGCCTGGCCGAAGCCGGCGGCAACCAGGTCGTGACGGCCACAATGGCCGGGCTGCGCAGCGCAATCGAGGGCTACGCCCTGGCCGGCGTGGCCAAGATCGTCTCCTGGCCCGCCACATCCGCCCGGCTTCGCCGCGAGCACCGCGACATTCTCGCGGCCATCAGCCACGGTGACGCACCCGCCGCTCGACTCGCCGTGCACGGCCACATCTCCGGCTACTACGCCGAGACCCACCTCACCTCAGCCGAACACATCCTCCCTCACGAGAACAGGACCCCCCGACATGGTTGAACGCCGCATTCCCAAGGTCAAAGACCTCGCCCCGCTCATGCACTTCAAATCCCCCGAACTGAACGCGAAGAAGCGTCGCCTCGCGGGCGCCCTCACCATTCACGACCTGCGCGCCATCGCCCAGAAGCGCACCCCGAAAGCCGCCTTCGACTACACCGAGGGCGCCGCCGAGGCCGAGATCTCGCTCGGCCGGGCCCGGCAGGCCTTCGAGGACATCGAGTTTCACCCGTCGATCCTGCGGGACGTGTCGCAGGTATCCACCGGATGGGATGTACTCGGCCGTCACGTGGCCCAGCCGTTCGGCATCGCACCGACCGGCTTCACCCGAATGATGCAGACCGAGGGTGAGATCGCGGGCGCCCACGCGGCCGCCCGCGCCGGCATCCCCTTCGCCCTCTCCACTATGGGCACCACCTCGATCGAAGACGTGAAAGCGGCGAACCCGCAGGGGCGCAACTGGTTCCAGCTCTACATGTGGAAGGACCGTGAACGCTCGATGGCCCTCGTGGACCGGGCCGCGAAAGCCGGTTATGACACCCTGCTGGTCACGGTGGACGTGCCCGTGGCCGGAGCCCGCCTGCGCGACAAGCGCAATGGCTTCTCGATCCCGCCGCAGCTCACCCTCGGCACCGTCGCCAACGCGCTTCCCCGCCCGGAGTGGTGGATCAACTTTCTGACCACCGAACCGCTCGCCTTCGCGAGCCTGGACCGCTGGAGCGGTACGGTCGCCGAGCTGCTCGACACCATGTTCGACCCCACCGTGGACTTCGACGACCTGGCCTGGATCAAGGCACAGTGGCCGGGCAAGGTCGTGGTCAAGGGCGTGCAGAACCTCGACGACGCCAAACGACTCGTGGACATCGGCGTGGACGGCATCACGCTCAGCAACCACGGCGGCCGCCAGCTGGACCGCGCCCCGATCCCGTTTCGTCTGCTGCCCGACGTGGCGCGCGAGGTCGGGCACCACACCGAGGTGCACCTGGACACCGGCATCATGTCGGGGGCCGACATCGTGGCATCCGTCGCCCTCGGCGCCCGGTTCACGATGATCGGCCGTGCCTACCTGTACGGCCTGATGGCCGGCGGCGAGGCCGGCGTGGACCGCGCCATTCAGATTCTCTCCGAGCAGATCTCGCGCACCATGCGCCTGCTCGGTGTGAACTCTCTCGAGGAGCTCACCCCGGCGCACGTGACACAGCTCACCCGGCTGCAGCCGGTCGCTCCGTCGATCGCGGCCGCCGCCGAGACCGTGCGCACGCCCCTCACCGTGAGCTGACGCCGGCAACCCGGGGCGGGCGCACGGTCTTGGCCAGGACCGGAGGCCAGCAGCGCAGAACCGGTCAGCGCAGGTGTTCGCGGAAGGCGCGCAGCGCGAGCGCGTCGTCCTCCCAGGCGCCGCCCTCGTGCCCGTTGTAGGGCCACACCGTGATCTTCTTCGGCCCGGCATAGCGGTGGAAGGCGCCGAACACGGTCGACGGCGGACAGATCGGGTCCATCAGGGCGGCCGTCATCGTGATCGGCGCCCGGGCGCGGGTGGCGAAGTTCACGCCGTCGAAGTAGCTCAGGGTGTCGAGCACCGAAGCGACCCGGCCGCGGTGCACGGCCAGATACTGGCCGATCTCCCGGTAGGGCAGCGCGTCGGTGATCACGGAGGCCCGCGCGAAGTCGCAGAGGAACGGCACTCGCGCCACGACGGCGGCCAGATCGGGCACGAGTCCGGCCGCGGCGAGCGCGATGCCGCCGCCCTGGCTGGTTCCCAGCACACCGACCCGGGTCTCGTCGACCGAATCCAGGCTGCGGGCCGCGGCGACCGCACGCACGGCATCCGTGTAGACCCGGCGATAGTAGTAGCTCTCGCGGGC
Source organism: Cryobacterium sp. (assembly GCA_046496385.1). Classification (GTDB taxonomy): domain Bacteria; phylum Actinomycetota; class Actinomycetes; order Actinomycetales; family Microbacteriaceae; genus Cryobacterium. The sequence continues at coordinate 4,287 of JAWOHA010000019.1, forward strand.
GTCGATGCCGCGGGTCAGGAACCCGGGAACCTGCGGGCCGCTGTCGCCGCTGTCGGGCGTGTGACCGGCGCTGCCGCCGGAACCCTGGCCGCGCACGTCCACGTCGAAGTGCGCGTAGCCGGCGGATGCCCACAGCAGGTTCTCGAAGGCCTGGCCCCGGCCACGCCCGTAGCCGTGAAACTGCACGATGGCCGGAAGCGGATCCGTCGTGCCGGCCGGCAGGCGCAGCCACGCCTTGATCGGCTCGCCCCGGAACCCCGAGAACGTCACGTCGAACACGGCCAGGGTCGCGAGCTGCACGTCACCCGTCGTGACCGGTTTCACCGTGACGGTCGGCGGATGCTGCGCGGTCTCGGCAAGGGTGTCGGCCCAGAACGCATCGAAGTCGTGCGGCTCGGTCTGTGTGCTGCGGTAGGCCCACAGGCTCTCCTCGGGCATGTCGGTGTACATCGTGCCAGCCTAGGGCGCAGGCCCGGGTTGCGGGCGGGCCTGCGTCACGTGGCGGTGCCGGTCAGCCGCGCGGAGTAGCCCCGAGACTCACGAGCACGGCGGCGAGCTGCGCCACGGCCCAGTCGAGATCGGTCTCGCTCACGACGAGCGGCGGGGCCAGCCGGATGGTGGAACCGTGGGTGTCTTTGGCGAGCACACCGCGATCGAGCAGCGCCTCACAGACCACGCGGCCGGAGGCGAGCGCCGGGTCGATGTCGATTCCCGCCCACAGCCCGGCGCCGCGCACGACGAGCACCCCGTGGCCGATCAGGTCGCTCAGCCCGGCGTGCAGCCTGGCCCCGAGCGTTCGGGCGCGCTGCTGGTACTCGCCGGTCTGCAGCATCCGCACCACGGCCAGGCCCACGGCGGCGGCGAGAGGGTTGCCGCCGAATGTGGACCCGTGCTGGCCGGGCTGCAGCACGCCGAGCACGTCGGCGTTGCCGACGACGGCGGAGACGGGCACGATGCCGCCGCCGAGGGCTTTGCCCAGCAGGTACAGGTCGGGCACGACGCCCACGAGGTCGCAGGCGAAGGTCGCCCCGGTGCGGCCGAGGCCGGACTGGATCTCATCAGCGATGAACAGCACGCCCAGCCGGGTCGTGATCTCGCGCACAGCGGGCAGGTAGCCGGCCGGCGGCACGACGATGCCGGCCTCGCCCTGGATCGGCTCGAGCAGCACGGCGACGGTGTTCTCGTCGATGGCCGCCTCGAGGGCCTCCGCATCGCCGTAGGGCACCGTGCGGAATCCGGGGGTGAAGGGGCCGAAGTCGGCACGGGCCGATGCGTCATCGGAGAAGCTGATGACGGTCGTCGTACGGCCGTGAAAGTTGCCCGCGGCCACGATGATGTTGGCCCGGTCGGTCGCGACACCCTTCACGCGGTAGCCCCAGGCGCGAGCCAGTTTGATGCCCGATTCGACCGCTTCGGCGCCCGTGTTCATCGGCAGCACCATGTCTTTGCCGGCGAGACCGGCGAGCGCGGTCACGAACGGGCCGAGCTGGTCGTTGTGGAACGCGCGGCTGGTGAGGGTGATGCGTGCCAGCTGGGCGCGGGCGGCCTCGAGCAGCACCGGGTTGCCGTGCCCGAAGTTCACGGCGGAGTACGCCGCGAGGCAGTCGAGGTAACGGCGTCCGTCGATGTCGGTCACCCAGGCGCCGTCACCCGTCGCCACCACGACGGGCAGCGGATGGTAGTTGTGGGCGGCATGCTCGGTCTCGAGGGCGATCAGGGCGGCCTGCCCCGCAGAGCGGGCGGCGGTCACGGGCGTCGTCATGGTCAGCTCCGAAGCTCCAGGGTGCAGCACTTCACGCCGCCGCCGCCGAGCAGCAGCTCGGAGAGGTCGACGCCGATGGGGTTGAAGCCGCGCTCGCGCAGCTGCTTCTCAAAGCCGGTGGCACGCGCCGCGATCACGACGTTGTACCCGTCAGAGTAGGAGTTCAGGCCGAGAATGGCGGCGTCCTCTTCGGAGACGATGATGGCGTCCGGAAAACGTTCCCGCAGCACGATCAGGCTGGCGTCGTCGAAGGCGCTGGGCAAGTAGGCGATTTCGCCGGTGCCGGGCCCCGAGCCGGAGTCCAGCACGGCGATGGCGGTGTCGAGGTGGTAGAAGCTGGGGTTCACGAGGTTGAGCGTCACCACCGTGCGGTTCGCGAGGGCCTCCAGTTCGGCATGGCTGCCGGAGTCGCTGCGAAAGCCGGTTCCGGCCAGAATGACGTCTCCGACGAGCAGAAAGTCGCCCTCGCCCTCATTGGTTTCCGCGGGCATCCGCACGTCGAAGCCGTTGGCGGCGAACCACTCCATGTACGCGGGCCCCTCCGGCTGGCGCTGTTCATGGGTGAACTTGGCGCCGTAGGCGATGTTGTCCACGACGAAGCCGCCATTGGCCGCGTAGACCATGTCGGGCAGGCCGTCGATGGGGTCGATCAGGCGCACGTCGTAGTCGAGGGCGACGTAGGTGTCGTAGAGCGTTTGCCACTGGGCCACGGCGAGCGCGGTGTCGGTGGGCACGGCCGGATCCATCCACGGGTTGATGCGGTAGACAACGGTGAAGTAGCTGGGCTTGCACATGAGCACGGTGCGGGTCACCGGCGTGCGAACGGGTACCGGGCGGGTGGGGGTTTCTTCCACGATGGTCGACATGAGATTCCTTCCAGTGCCACGGCACACCGTTCGATACGGCACAACCGCGACGGGGTGATTGGCGGACCAGGTCGCTCACGAGAGCCCGTCAGACCGATCACCGTAACGCGGTCTTCGGTCGGGCGGGACGCCACTCCCAGTGTCACACAGCCCTAATCAACGCTGCACTCCAAAGCGCGCAAATATTCTGCGTATTGTGCGGGTGATACGCAATAATTCGTCATAGACTGCGCACATGGACAATCTCGACCGTGGCATCCTCGACCTGCTCCGCCGCAACGCGCGCGCGGGGTACGGCGACATCGGATCGGCGGTGGGTTTGTCCGCATCCGCCGTGAAACGCCGTGTGGACAGGCTGGTGTCCGACGGCGTGATTCGCGGATTCACCATTCAGGTCGACCCCGCCGTGGACGGGCTGAGCACCGAAGCGTACGTTGAGCTGTTCTGCCGAGGCACTGTCGTGCCCGACGAACTGCTGCGCATTCTGTCGGGCGTGCCGGAGGTCGTGGAAGCGGGCACGATCACCGGAACGGCGGATGCGATGGTGCATATTCGCGCCCGGGACATCCCCAGCCTGGAAATCGCGCTGGAAAAGGTGCGGCTGGCCCCGAACGTCGACCACACCCGCAGTGCGATCGTGCTGTCCCGGCTGATCCGCCGGTCCGGGGACTGACGCGCGGCGTCAGCCCGGAGTCGTCATCGGCCTGGTGCGCGCCGGAGACAGCTGGTGCAGCAGGGTCACGGCCGCGAGCGACCCGGCGCAGAGGATGCCGGCCAGCACGACAATCTGGAAGCGCCCGGCCTCCAGCGGCGAGGCCCCTCCGAAGATCGCCCCCACGAAAGCGCCGGGCAGGGTGACCAGCCCGGTGGTCTTGGTCTGGTCGGTCGAGGGAATCATGGCGAAATACACCGCACGCCGGGCGAGCTCACGGGTAGCCTCCCGGGGGCGCGCCCCGAGCGCGAGCCACCCCTCGACCTCGTCCCAGCGCTCCACGAGCGCTTCGTGAAATCGACGGCCGCTGAGGGTGGCGATGGACATCGCATTTCCGATCACGATGCCGCCGATGGCGAGCACGTAGCGGGGAGAGAACTCGATGGCCCCCGAGACGAACACGATGCTCAGGGTCACCGCCACCCCCAGGCCGAGCGCGCCCGCCACCGCCACCGCGTTACGCCGAGTGGCGCCGAGACGCCGGGTCACCGTCGTGACCGCGGCGAGGAACATCACCAGCAGGGCCACGGCCACCCAGAAGGGGTCGGTGATGATGCCGCTGAGGACCAGGCTGATCGCCAGAAGCTGCCCGGTTCCGCGCACCAGGGCCAGGGCCGGGGACCACGGGCGACTGGTGCGATACCCGCGCAGAACGAAGCCCGTGACGAGGGTGAGGGCGAGCACCCCGATCAGGGTCGGCCACAGCTCAAACCAGTTCACCTGCTGAGCTTATCCACTGAGACGCACTCGCTCAGGCCGCTGCCGTTTTGCAGAATTTCGGTGCACAGCGGCCAGTCGTGGCAGAATGCCTTAATCGCATCGCAGGGAGACCCGTGCCAAAGACATTCCTCAAGATAGATCCGCAGTCGGCGACACCGCCTTTCGAGCAGGTGCGCCGCCAGATCCTCGAAGCCGTCCGTTCGGGTCGCCTGGAACCGGGCGCCCGGCTGCCCACGGTGCGGGGCCTGGCCGACGATATCGGGCTGGCGACCAACACGGTCGCCCGCGCCTACCGGGAGCTGGAGCGGGACGGCGTCATTGAAACACACGGGCGTTCGGGATCCTTCATCTCCGCCGACGACGACACCGCGGTGCACCAGGCCACGCTGGCCGCAACGGCATTCGCGGTGCGCGTTCACGAACTCGGCGTGGGCTCCGATGAGGCCCTCGCACTGGTCACACAGGCCCTCAAACAGCGTTCCCTGCGCTGACCGACCAGCAAGCTGAGCCGCCGGGTGACACGGAGGGGCACTCCACCGAGTCCCGTACCGCGGTGAGCGTGCGGCCCGCGCGGTCGCCGCGGTGACGGAGACACCGTCGATGCTCAGCGCAAACCCTTCCAGGGTGCCGGAGGCCTCTCCTCCGACCTCGGCGATCTGAGTGCCGATCGAGAACCCGACGGTGCTGTAGGAATGGCCGGTGATGAAAGCGCTGAACGCGACAGCGCTCGCATCGGCGCTGATCCGGGTGCGGCTGGGCATTCCCGGCAGCGGCCAGCTCAGCTGCACGGTGCCGGCGGAATCCAGCAGTTCTGCCGCGAAGGTGGTCACGATGCCGCGGTTGACGCGCAGGCACATGAGGCTCCGCCAGGACGCGTACACCCGGTCGAAGGCCTCGTCGCTGAGCGAGCCGAAGACTCCGGCCACGATGAGGAGCCGCCGTAGCCGGGGGGCAGCGAGGTGTCGCCATCGGAAAGCCGGCCGGGACGCTGCGGGCGGCCCGGCCGGTCTCGGGATCGTCGCCGGTGAGCCGCGGCGAACGGACCGCGGGGGCCGCCCCGTGTTCGGCACCGGCAGTCCCAGAATGGCCAGCCCGAGAAATGCGCAGGCGAGCGAGAGCACGAAGACCGTACTGTGCCCGGATGGGATGAAGAACAGCACCAGGAAGGCCAGCAGGGGCCCGATCATGGCTCCGATGGTGTCGAGCATGCGGTGCGTGCCGAAGGACCGGCCCAGGTTCTCCGGCAGCGACGAGGCCGTGATCAGCGCATCCCGCGGTGCTGTGCGCACCCCTTTCCCGAAGCTGTCGATGGTGACCACGGCGGTGATGACCCCGAAGCCGCTTCCCACCAGGAACCCGATGCGCGCGACGGCAGAGAGCGCGTACCCGGCGAAAGTCACCCATTCGGGCTGCTGGGTGCGATCCGCGGCGTACCCGCCGGCAATGCGCACGATGGCGCTCACGCCTTGGTACAAGCCGTCGATGAAACCGTAGGCGACCGTAGACAGCCCCAGAACGCTCGTGAGGTAGAGCGGCAAGATCGCGGCGACCGACTCGGAGGAGATATCGGTGAGCATACTCACGACGCCGAGAGCGATCACGACGGAGGAGACCGTGGCCCCCGTTTTGCCGGCGGGCAAGGGTGGTTCCGGAGATTCCGGGCCGCTGCCGCGATCAGAGAAGGAGATGTACATGAGGTCTTGCGGATGGGCGGACAGGCTGCGCCGCTGAGCGTATCGGGTGCTACGGGCGTGTGACGGGGGTCTTCGCCCCCCGAACTGGTCCCAGCGCCTCGCGCAAAGCGCGGGGTATGGTCTCGTCGTGTCAAGCTGAGAAAAGATCATGTTCGTGACTTCGTGCCTCCCACACACCCGAAGTGTGACTCCTGTACACCCGAAATGCAGGGACCTACCGTGAAAACTCTCGTTGGATCAGCCCCGCTGTGCCCACCCCGAACTCGTTCTGGGGGTGCCCGGTGAGCGACGCCGAACCCTTGCGGGTGCCCGTCTCCCCACCTCGCTCCCTGAGTAGCCTGCCCCTCGGACAGGCCCCCCTCGGGCAGCGACCCCGGCTTCGCCTCATCACTCCCGGCACCGTCGAGGGCCCCGTCCGCGCCACGGACACTCCGACAGCGGGCCACCTCTGGTCCGCCCGCTACCGACTCAAACTGCGTCTGACTGACACGGCCGTCATTCTGGCCTCGGTCGGCGTGGCACTTCTCGCGGCCGACGCCGTGGCCACCACCATTCGAGGGAGCAGCCTGCCGACCACGCACTGGCTGATCCCCCTGATCGTGGCCGCCACCTGGATCGCCACCCTCGGAGCGTTTCACACCCGGTCGCCCCGTGTCGTCGGCGTCGGCTCCACCGAGTACAAGCGCGTCGTCAATGCCAGCGCGCTCTCCTGCGGCATGCTGGCCCTGGCCTTCCTGCTGCTGCAGGTGGAGAGCTCCCGAGCCTACTTTCTCATCGCCTTCCCGCTGGGTGCCGTCGCGCTCACCCTGGAACGCTGGCTGTGGCGCAAATGGCTGCTGCGCCAACGCCAGTTCGGCCACTATCTGGCCAGCGCCATCGTCGTCGGCCATCACGATGATGTGGCGTACGTGATCGACCAGATCGAAGCGAAGTCCGGAGCTGCCTACCGGGTGGTCGGCGTGGCCCTTGACGACGATCCCGGCACGCGCATCGGCGGCGGCGTGAACAGCGTGCCCGTGGTCGCCGACCTGGCGCACGCCGCAGGAGCCGCCGCAAACCTCGGCGTGGACACGGTCATCGTGGCGGGGCACCCCCGCGGCGGCAGCACCTACATCCGCGCTCTGGCTTGGGAGCTGGAGGGCACTTGCGCCGAACTCGTGCTCTCAAGCCGCCTGACGGATGTCGCCGGTCCGCGCATCCATTTTCGTCCCGTCGAAGGCCTCCCGCTGATCCATGTTGAGATTCCGCAGTTTGAAGGCGGCAAACACGCTCTCAAACGTGCCCTCGACATCGCCGCCTCCTCCGCGTCGCTCCTGATTCTGTCACCCCTGCTGGCCGTTATCGCGGTCCTGATCCGGTTCACCAGCCCCGGGCCGGTACTGTTCCCGCAGGAACGCGTCGGCCGCGACGGCAAGACCTTCCGCATGTTCAAGTTTCGGTCCATGGACAACAACGCCGAAGACGCCCTTTCGTTGCTGCGCGAACGCAATGAGGGTTCCGGTTTGCTGTTCAAACTCAAGGACGACCCCCGGGTGACCCGGGTCGGCCAAGTCCTGCGCAAGCATTCCCTCGACGAGCTGCCGCAGTTGTGGAACGTTCTGATGGGCCACATGAGCCTGGTCGGGCCCCGTCCGCCGCTGCCCGCCGAAGTGCTCGGGTACGAAAACCACGTGCACCGCCGGCTGTACATCAAGCCGGGTCTCACCGGCATGTGGCAAATCAACGGCCGCTCCGACCTGAGCTGGGACGAAAGCGTGCGCTTGGACCTCTACTACGTGGAGAACTGGTCGCTGGCCGGGGACCTGGTCATCATCTGGCGCACCTTCAAGGTCGTCCTCAAACCTGAAGGAGCCTACTGATGGCCATCGCTGAATCTGCCGACATCGATCCGAGCGCCGTGATCGGACCGGGAAGCCTCATCTGGCACCTGTCCCAAGTGCGTGAGTACGCCCGGATCGGGCCGGGCTGCATACTCGGACGGGGCTCCTACATCGGTCCCGGCGTCATCCTGGGCAAGAACTGCAAGATTCAGAACTACGCCCTGATCTATGAACCGGCACTCCTGGAAGACGGGGTCTTCGTGGGTCCGGCCGCGGTTTTCACCAACGATCTGTTTCCCCGGGCCGTCAACATCGACGGAAGCCGTAAGACCGACGAGGACTGGGAGATAGTCGGCGTGACGGTGCGCACGGGTGCCTCGATCGGCGCGGGCGCGATCTGCATCGCCCCCATCACGATCGGGCGATGGGCCATGGTGGCCGCAGGCGCCGTCGTCACCCGGGACGTGCCCGACTTCGCACTCGTCGCCGGCACGCCAGCCCGCCATATCGGCTGGGTCGGTCGCAGCGGCGTGGGCCTGCTCGAAACAGAACCCAACCGGTTCACGTGCCCGGTCACCGCAGAACGCTACAACCACAAAGACGGGGTCCTCACGCTCTCATGATCGCTTCGACACCACACCTCTCCGCGCCGCACCGGCTCGGCCCGGCCCGGCCCGACCCGGCCCGGCCCGCACAGCAGCGCCACGCAATCGGGTGCCGATCATCGTCCAAAATCTTCCGGGACTGCCCCGAGGTCAGTTGACTCAAAGGGTTAGTGGTTTCAGACGGCCTTGAGGGCCAGGTTTATTGGCTCAAACTCGATCGGGGTGAGCTTGCCGAGGCGGCGCTGCCGGCGCTTGCGGTGAGAGGTGCGCTGGCCGATTGCGTTCCGGGCGGCATGGGTGAGGTGGGCGTCGTCCCAGTCGCGCTGGGAGATGGGCTCGCGCCTCCATTGGTAGAACGCTTGCTTGGAGAAGCGCAACACCCGGCAGGTCACCGTGACGGGGACACCGTCGACGGCCAATTCAAGGACCAGCGGGTACATCATTTCGGGTTGACGTCCCGGGACGGATACGCGACAGCCCGGCTCCTCCGCAGGCGAGTCGACGTTCGATGACGGTCTTCACCATCGCGATGTTGCTGAGCTATGTCGTCGCGACGCTGCGCGCCATGGAGGATCTGGATCAAGCTGGAGCCGACCGGGGATTGCTGGTGGTCGCATCATGGCTTGGCGTGATCCTGCTGACCGCGGACGGCCTCAGCGGCGTGCATCGCATTGCATTGCATCGCATCACCGCTGCGCACACTCGTCGCCGGCGGCGGCGTCGCCGCCACCACCACCACCACCACCACCACCACCACCACCATCGGCATCATTCAGGTTTTTCCGGACTCCCCCTCGTGGACGTCATCGAAACTCCCGGCCTCACACCCAACACCGATTTGACCAGCATTTACAATCGAGATGGATTCACGCGGGCCACCGAAACGTCAACGCATCCGATTGAATTCGGTGTCGTCCTCACGATGATCCTTCCGGCTGCCTGCATTTCACGTTGCAAGACACTCACCGTAACTTCTTCCTGCGCTGGTTCCCGATTGTCGCCATCGCTTTGGCCATTCCCGTCACCGGTTCTTGCTCAGCGATCGTCGGGGTCGCTGTCGTTGCTGCTCAACGCGCTGAGGCGGAACCAAGCACACACCTCGAGTGTCTCTCCGGACACCGGCGACGTGTCGCGGTACACGTTGCGTGAACGTCGTTCATGAGGCGATGAGATCAGGCTCAATCAAGCGTGCTCGTCGAGGGCGAAGGTCGTGAGAATGATCGCTCCCGTGCGCGGCCGGGCCGACGGTATCGGGCGGGCCGCAACGGCCTTCGCGGTGGGCGTTCACGAACTCGGGGTGGGCTCCGCTGAGGCCCTCGCGCTGGTCACACAGGCCCTCGAACAGCAATCCCTGAGCTGACCCGCCAGTAATCTTCTGAGCCCACCAACTTCCTGAGCCGACCATGGGCATGAGCCGATTCCGGCTCGGCGGCAGAGGCCGCCAGGCGGCCCTCGTACTGCTGAGACCGCTCAGAAAGCTGAGCACACCTCGACAGGCTCGCTCCCGGGAACGCGCGCTGGCCCCCGAAGGGGTGGCAGCGCCTGCCGCAGAGCGCGGAGTACTGTCCGCGGCGTGCAGATGAGGAATAGTCATATTCCTGTATTCCTGCTTCCCACACACCCGAACTGCAGGGACTCACCGTGAAAACCAGACTTGGATCACCCCGGCCACGCCCTCCTCATGCCCACTCCGGGCGTGCCTACTCTGGGCGTACCCGGTGAGCGACGCCGATAACGCGGCTGAACACACCGCCCCGCTCCTGCCGCTAGGCCCTGTTCCGCCGAGGCAACATCCCCGGCTTCGCCTCATCGCCCCCGGCGGCGTCGAGGCACCGAACCGCGCCACGGACACCTCGACGACCGGGCGGCTCTGGGCTGCCCGATACCGCACAAAACTGCGCCTGACCGACATGCTTGCGGTTGTCGCGTCGGTCGGCCTGGCGCTTCTGCTCGCCAATGTTGCGGCGGCCAACGCCGGCGGCAGCCTGCCGACAACGCACTGGCTCGTGCCCGTTGTCGTGGCCGCAACCTGGATCATCACACTCGGCGCTTTTCACACCCGGTCGGCACGCGTGGTCGGCGTGGGGTCCACGGAGTACAAACGCGTCGTCAACGCCAGCGCGTTGTCCTGTGGAGTTCTGGCCCTGATCTTCCTGCTGCTGCAGGTGGAGAACTCTCGGGCCTACTTTCTCATTGCCTTTCCGCTGGGCACCGTGGCCCTTAGCCTGGAACGGTGGCTGTGGTGCCAATGGCTGCTGCACCAGCGCCAGTTCGGCCACTACCTGGCCCGTGCCATCGTCGTGGGTCACCGTGCAGACGTGGAATACGTGATCGACCAGATCGAAGAGAAGTCCGGGGCCGCCTATCGCGTGGTGGGTGTCGCCCTGGACGATGACACAAACAGCAGCCACATCGGCACCCGCGAGCGCAGCGTTCCCGTCGTCGCTGACCTGGCCCACGCAGCCGGAGCTGCCGCGAACATGGGCGTTGACACCGTGATCGTGGGCGGGCATCCGAACGGCGGCAGCACCTTCATTCGCACGCTGGCCTGGCAACTCGAGGGGACCCCCGCCGAACTCGCGCTCTCCAGCCGCCTCACGGATGTCGCCGGTCCGCGCATCCACTTTCGCCCCGTTGAGGGCCTCCCCCTGATCCACGTGGAGATTCCGCAGTTCGAGGGCGGCAAGCACGTTCTCAAACGTGCCCTCGACATCGCCGTCTGCTCGCTGGCGCTGCTGATTCTGCTGCCTCTGCTGGCGGTGCTCGCCGTCTTGATCAAGCTCGACAGCCCCGGCCCGGCGCTGTTTCGGCAGGAACGCTGCGGGCGCAACGGCCAGTCGTTTCGCATGGTCAAGTTCCGTTCGATGGTGCAGACCGCTGAAGACGATCTGGCCGGCCTCCTCGATCAGAACGAGGCCGCGGGGGTGCTGTTCAAAATTCGCAATGATCCCCGCATCACCGGGGTCGGCCGCGTGCTGCGCAAGTACTCGCTCGACGAGCTGCCCCAGCTGTGGCACATTCTTGTCGGCGACATGAGCCTGGTCGGGCCGCGCCCGCCGTTGCGCCGGGAAGTGGACGATTACGAGAGCCATGTGCACCGGCGCCTCTACATCAAACCAGGGCTCACCGGCATGTGGCAGGTGAACGGCCGGTCCGATCTCGGCTGGGAGGAGAGCGTGCGGCTTGACCTCTACTACGTCGCGAACTGGTCCCTGATCGGCGACCTGGTAATCCTGTGGCGAACCGTGCGTGTCCTCACGCACCCAACCGGGGCCTACTGAGGCATGGGCACCCGAGCGGCGCCCATGCCCCCTGCCCCCCCCCAACTGGCCACAACATCAATTTTGAAGTCGGGGTATGGTCACGTCGTGAGTTCCTGAGAATTCATCATCTATTCACACTTGCGCCATGTGAACTGCCCGAAACACGAACTGCCTTGAATATCTGACTTGCCGTTTCTTTCGCTTGGCCGGGCCACCCACCCGTTCGCGCCACCGTTCCTCCGCAACACCACCCGCTAGAAACCTGGAAGCCCGAAATGCAGGGGACCCCGTGACCACCACTATTCATCGACCCGTTCGACCCGTTCGACCCGCTCTGAGGCCGCTTCTCCCTGGAGAGGCTGCCGGTCGAGACCTATCCTCCGCCCGCTACCGTTGGTCGTTGCGTCCCGTCGCACCTCCTGACGACCGCGACCGGACCGCCTCCCCGGAGACGTCGGCGCCGGAGACCGGCAGCCGCTCTTCCGGCGCCGCGTGGGAAGCCAGCGGCAGCATCTCCGTCACGTCCAATGGTCAGCTCGTTCCCGTTGTCGCGGATTTCTCGCAGGTCGCCGCAGCCGCGCAGTCGCTCGGCGTCGACGCCGTGATCGTGGCCGGGTACCCGAGCCTGGACCGCACCTACATCCGGACCCTGGCCTGGGACCTGGAGAAGACGAACGACGACCTGGTGCTCCCCAGCCGGCTGACCGATGTCGCCGACCCCCGCATCCATTTCCGGCCGCTGGAGGGCCTGCCGCTGATCCACGTCGAAATCCCGCATTTCGCCGGTGCCAAGCACGTGCTGAAGCGAACCCTCGCCGTCGCCGCGGCGGGCTTCGGCATTCTGCTTCTACTCCCGCTCCTGTTCATCATCGCCCTCATGATCAAGCGTGACCGCCCGAGCCCGGTCCTGTTCCGCCAGGTGCGCTGCGGCCGGAACGGCGACTCCTTCCACATGCTGAAGTTCCGCTCCATGGTGCAGACCGCGGAAGACGACCTGGCCGAACTCCTCGACAAGAACGAGGCATCGGGAGTGCTGTTCAAAATTCGGAACGACCCGCGGATCACCCGCTTCGGGCGATTCATCCGCAAGTACTCCCTCGACGAACTCCCCCAGCTGTGGAACGTGCTGGTGGGAGACATGAGCCTCGTGGGCCCTCGGCCACCCCCGCCCGCCGAGGGCGAAGGCC
>JAWOHA010000080.1:0-2639 GCA_046496385.1 Cryobacterium sp.
CCGGATGCCTTCGGGCGCCGCCTCGAGGTCACCGTCGCGGCGGTCGGCGACGAGATCGCGGGAGCGGCCGACCTCATGAAGGGCAAGACCACTGGCACCCCCGTCGCCGTGGTGCGCGGGCTGGGGCATCTTCTGACCGGAGCAGCGCATGCGAGCGGCGGGGCAGCATCCGTCGGCGCCCGTGCCCTGCAACGCCCGAGTGACACGGACCTGTTTCGGCTCGGCACCGCGGAGGCCTACGCCGAGGGTTTTGCCGCCGGGCAGGCCGCGCGCTGCGAGACCTGAGCGGGACGGCGCTAGAGGGTGATGGTCAGCTTCTGGATCAGGCCGGTCTCGGCGTGCAGCTCGAAGCGATAGGTGAGGTCCACGCTGCGGCCCGGGAAGTTGCCCTCGATGCGGTTGACGACCGTCGTGGACGCGTCGTCGCGGTCCACGCGCAGCTGGGTGGTGGTGAGCTCGAGTGCAGTGGCCGTCGACGTGAGCCACGCGGCGATGGCGGCCTCGCCGGTGTAGGTCTTGCCGTCGTCCACGACGACGGCGTCGTCGACGAAGGTGAGGGCGGCGGACTGCGGGCGGGGGCCGACACTGCGCTCGAGATAGGTGACGATCGCGGTCGGCAGGCCGCGGGGCGGTGTCGTGGCGGGCGGGATGAGTGACAAAAGAACCTCCGGGGCGCTCAAAAAGGGCGAATGGGGCCGGCGGATGCGTGCGGCCGACATTTGAGGGTATCGCGGCTGGTGCCGGAGTGAGGTGGCCCCGGGCCGGAAGGAGGTGCGGATAGCCGCCGGGAAGCCCCGTCACTGCCGGGCCCGTCAGCGGGTCGGCCGGCCCCCGGAGGAGAACACGATGACCGGGTGCCCGTCGCGGGGGTGCTCCAGAATGTCGCAATTCACGCCGTACACCGTGCCGATGATTTTGGGAACGAGCACCTCGGCGGGAGTCCCCGACGCCACCAGACGGCCGTTCTGCAGCAGCAGAATCTGATCACAGAACGCGGCCGCCAGATTCAGGTCGTGCAGGGCCATGATCGCCGTGATGCCGAGACCGCGCACCTGATCCAACAGCGAGAGCTGTGCGCTCACATCGAGGTGGTTGGTGGGTTCGTCCAGCAATAGCAGGCTGGGCCGCTGGGCGAGCGCGCGCGCGATCTGCACCCGTTGCTGCTGGCCGCCGCTCAGAGTGTGCCACCGGCGTTCGCCGAGGTCCCCGGCGCCGACGGCAGCCAGCGCCTCGGCCGCGACCAGCCGGTTGTCGTCACCGCCGAAGCTGCCGAGCAACCGGGTACGGTGCGGAATCCGGCCCAGCAGTACGACCTCCTCGACCGACAGGTCCACACTCGGCGCGGTGTTCTGTTCCAGCAGCGCGATGCGCCGGGCGGCGTCGCGTCGCGGCAGCGAAGCGATGGTGATCCCGTCGAGTGCTACCGCGCCCGCATCGGGCGTGTCGATGCCGCCGATCAGGCGCAGCAGCGTGGATTTGCCGGCGCCGTTCGGGCCGAGCAGTCCGGTGACCGTGCCGGCGGCGACGGATGCCGTGACCGCCTGCAGGATCATGGTGTCGTCGATCGAGAACGACAGATCGCGGATCGTGACGGCAGCCGCCGCTGTGGGCGGCGCGGCCGGGTGTGCGGGGTCGGCGATGGTCGCACGGCCGATGCGGCCGGGGGTGTCCGGCGCCGTGGTGTGACGGGTGGCCGTGGCGTGGTCGGCCGGGCTGCCGGCGAGGTTCAGGCCCATGAGCCGGACTTCTTTCTCTTGATCAGCAGGATGAACACGGGCACCCCGATGAAGGCGGTGATGATGCCCACGGGCAGTTCCCGCGGGTCGAACACCGTGCGGGCGAGGGTGTCGGCCACGACGAGGAACAGGGCGCCGCAGACCGCGACCAGGGGCAGCAGACGGCGGTGGCCCGGGCCGCTCAGGCCACGCACCAGGTGCGGCAGGATCAGACCCACGAAGCCGATGGCACCGCTCACCGCGACCATTGCGCCGGTGAGCAGCGCGACCGCGGTGAGCAGGCTCCAGCGGGTGGCGTTCACATTGATGCCGAGGCTCGCGGCGGAGGTATCGCCGAACGCGAACGCGTCGAGCCGGGTCGCCGAGAGCACCACGCCGGTGCCGACCAGGAGCAGCGCGGTGCCGGCGATCGCCACGCTCTGCCAGGAGGCACCCGCGACGCTGCCGAGCAGCCAGTTGAGAATCTCGCGGTAGGAATCACCCTTCGCCGACCAGAAAATAATGAACGAGGTGCCGGCCCCGGCGAGCTGAGCGATGGCGAGGCCCGACAGCACCGCGCGGGCCGGGGTGATGGTGCCGCCGACACGCGCGATGCTCAGCGTCGCCACCAGGGCCAGCAGCGCCCCCGCGAATGCGGCGGCCGGCAAGGCGAAGCCGGCGCCGAGAATGACCACACAGACGGCGCCGAGGGAGGCGCCGCTGGAGAGGCCGAGCAGGTACGGGTCGGCCAGCGGGTTGCGGGTGACGCTCTGCATCACGGCCCCGCTCAAGGCCAGCCCGGCACCCACGATGGCGGCGGTGAGCACCCGCGGCAGCCGCAGCTCCCAGACGATGGCGTCGATGAGCGGCGGCACGGCGGCGGGCTGGCCGAGACCGAGTTGGCCGAGTCCGAGGTGGTTGAGC
>JAWOHA010000095.1:0-8372 GCA_046496385.1 Cryobacterium sp.
GGTGGAACAGGTCTGCGCGGCGCGCGAACTGGTGGGCCGCCCCCAGCCAATCACCCGATAGAGTTTCTACGGGTCGGTATGTCTTGATGTCGAGCTAAATTACGGCAATGACTGCTGTCACCATCACCCCCAAAGCAGCGTGAGCGCTCAGATGCGGATTGGAAGAGCAGCGTGGATCTTTACGAATACCAAGCCAGAGACCTTTTTGAGGAGTACGGCGTTCCCGTATTGCCGGGAATCATCGCGGACACCCCGGAAGAGGTGCGTGCCGCAGCCGAGAAGCTCGGCGGCGTCGTCGTCGTCAAGGCGCAGGTCAAGGTCGGCGGCCGCGGCAAGGCCGGCGGCGTCAAGGTGGCCAAGACCCCGGACGACGCCGAGGCAGCAGGCCGCGACATTCTGGGTCTGGACATCAAGGGTCACACCGTGGGCCGCGTCATGGTCGCCGGCGGCGCCCGCATCAAGCAGGAGTTCTACTTCTCCGTGCTGCTGGACCGGTCCAACCGGTCCTACCTCTCCCTCGCCAGCTATGAAGGCGGCGTGGAGATCGAAGTTCTCGCGGTCGAGAAGCCCGAGGCCCTGGCCTACACGTCCGTCGACCCCGCCGTGGGCATCGACCTCGCCGTGGCCACCCAGATCGCCATCGACGCGAAGTTCCCGGCCGAACTGGTCGACAAGGTCGCCCCCGTCTTCGTGACGCTCTACAACGTCTTCACGGGCGAAGACGCCACCCTCGTCGAGGTCAACCCGCTCGTGCTCACCGAAGAGGGCGACATCATCGCCCTCGACGGCAAGGTCACCATCGATGAGAACGCCGACTTCCGTCACCCCAAGCACGCCCTGCTCGAGGACGCCGCCGCCGCCGACCCGCTCGAGGCGAAAGCCAAAGCGGCCGGACTCAACTACGTGAAGCTCGACGGCGAAGTCGGCATCATCGGTAACGGCGCCGGCCTGGTCATGTCGACCCTCGACGTCGTCGCCTACGCCGGCGAAGACTTCGGCGGCGTCAAGCCCGCCAACTTCCTCGACATCGGAGGCGGAGCGTCGGCCGAGATCATGGCTGCCGGCCTCGACGTCATTCTGGGCGACCCGCAGGTCAAGGCCGTCTTCGTGAACGTCTTCGGCGGCATCACCGCGTGTGACGCCGTCGCCAAGGGCATCGTGGGAGCGCTGGCCGAACTCGGTTCCGCCGCCAACAAGCCCCTCGTCGTGCGCCTCGACGGCAACAACGTCGAAGAAGGCCGCCGCATTCTGGCCGAGGCCAACCACCCGCTCGTGACACTGGCCGCCAGCATGGACGAGGGCGCCGCCAAGGCCGCCGAACTCGCCCACGCGGCAAAGTAAGGACCGAAGAACATGTCAATCTTCCTCAACAAAGACTCCAAGGTCATCGTTCAGGGCATCACCGGAGGTGAGGGCACCAAGCACACCGCTCTCATGCTCAAGGCCGGTACCCAGATCGTCGGCGGCGTCAACGCCCGCAAGGCCGGCACCACCGTCGTGCACGGCAGCGTCGAACTGCCCGTGTTCGGCACGGTCGCCGAGGCCGTCGCCAAGACCGGCGCCGACGTGTCGATCATCTTCGTGCCGCCGGTGTTCACCAAGGACGCCGTCATCGAAGCCATCGACGCCGAGATTCCGCTGCTGGTCATCATCACCGAGGGCGTGCCGGTTCAGGACTCCGCCGAGTTCTGGGCGTACGCCATTGCCAAGGGCAACAAGACCCGCATCATCGGCCCGAACTGCCCCGGCATCATCACGCCCGGAGAAGCTCTCGTGGGCATCACCCCCGCGAACATCACCGTGAAGGGCCCGGTCGGCCTGGTGTCCAAGTCGGGCACCCTGACCTACCAGATGATGTACGAACTGCGTGACCTGGGCTTCTCCACGGCTATCGGCATCGGCGGCGACCCCATCATCGGCACCACCCACATCGATGCGCTCGCCGCGTTCGAAGCGGACCCGGAGACCCTCGCCATCGTCATGATCGGCGAAATCGGCGGCGACGCCGAAGAGAAGGCCGCCGAGTACATCAAGGCACACGTCACCAAGCCGGTCATCGGCTACGTGGCCGGGTTCACCGCCCCCGAAGGCAAGACCATGGGCCACGCCGGCGCCATCGTCTCCGACGGAGCCGGAACCGCCCAGGGCAAGCAGGAGGCCCTCGAGGCCGCCGGCGTGAAGGTCGGCAAGACGCCGAGCCAGGCCGCCACCCTGCTGCGTGAGGCGCTCGCCGCACTGTAAGGCCCGGCGCAGCTCACCGCCCGGGGATCCCCCGCACCGCCCACTGACCCCGTTCCGGGGAAATCGGGTCGCTGCGGGGGATTTTTGGTGTCGAAATCGGCCCGCCACGGTGGGGTAGACGCGGGTACCGGCCTGGGGAGGGTAGGCTCCGATCGGATGAACCGCATAACGACCGCCCTACTTGCCGCACTCGAGGCGCTCATTGTCGTCGCCATCAGCGTGGGCATCGCCCTCGTGCCACTCACCGTGCTGTGGGCCGCCCACTTCGGGCTTGCCGTGGAATGGTTCGTGTTCTGGCGTGCCGCCGTCGACGTGTGGCTGCTCGGCAACGGCGTGGACCTGCTCGTGCAGCTTGACCCCGACATCGCCCTCGCCCTCGGTCTGGCCGGAGCTGAGGATGCCTTCCACCTCACTCTCGCCCCCCTCGCCTTCACGCTCGTGGCGGTGCTGCTCGGGGTGCGCACCGGTCGGCGTGCCGCCGAAACACCGCACCGCTTCGTCGGTGTGGTCGCCGCAGTGCTCAGCTACGCCGTGTTCACCGCCCTGGTCACTGTGTCGGCCCTCGGCCCGGTTGTCACCCCCACCCTCTGGCAAGGACTCCTGTTCCCCCCGCTGATCTACGCCGGGGGAGTGCTGCTCGGGTCCGAACTGGGAGCCCGCGCCGGGCACCGGGCCGCGGGACTGGCCGACGGCGCGCGGCTCGACCCGATCAGCCGCAGCGTGCGGGAACGCTACCTCGACCTGCCCCGGTCGGCGCGCACCGCGATTGTCGGCTCCCTGCGCGGCGGGGCCGCGGTCGTGGCCGGCATCATGCTGCTCTCGGCCGTGACCGTGGCGGTGCTGATCGGCGTGAACTACACCACGATCATCGCCCTCTACGAAGCCGTGCAGGCCGGGATCCTCGGCGGCATCACCCTGACCCTCGTTCAGCTCGCCCTGATCCCGAACCTGGTGATCTGGGCCGCGGCCTGGTTCGTGGGCCCGGGCATCGCCGTGGGCGCGGGCAGCAACATCTCCCCGGCCGGAACCGTGCTCGGACCGATCCCCGGGCTTCCCCTGTTCGGCGCCCTGCCCCAGGGCGCCCTGGAGTACGGCTTTCTCGGACTCCTCGTGCCCGTGCTGTGCGGCTTCGGCTTCGCGGTCGTGACCCGGCAGCGCATGAACCACCCCGGCCTGACCGGGCCCAGCCGTCGCGTGCAGGTGTTCACCGGACTCGGCATGGGCCTGGTCGCCGGCCTGCTGCTGGGACTGCTGGCCTGGTGGTCCGGCGGCGCCGTCGGACCCGGCCGCCTCACCGAAGTGGGACCGAACCCCCTGCTGGTGGGAGCCCTCGTGGCCGCCCAGGTCGGCATCGCCGCCGTTCTGGGAATGCTGGTGGGCGACCAGATTCGGGTGCGCCTGCCGACCCGGCGCCCGCGCCGCCCCCGCACGGTGCGCCAGTTCCGGGTGCGACTGCCGCGCCGGGCCCGCAGCACCGCCGCGGCCACGCCGGCGGGCACATCCGCGGGCACGTCCGCGGGCACGCCGGCCGGTAAACCCGCGGGCAAACCGGCGGGCAAGCCCGTCGCGACTGCCGCCGCGCCGCCTCCAGTTCGCGCCGACCGGGGCACCCGGCGTGAACGCTTCGCCCGGTTTCTGCGCGCCGAAGACGACGATGACCCCGTATCCGGCCCGCCCCGGCCGAAACGGTAAGCTGTACCGGTGCTCTCACTGCTGGTTCTGATCTCCGGCGGAGGTTCCAACCTCCGCTCCCTGCTCGAAGCGTCGACAGACGCCGCATATCCGGCCCGCGTCATCGCCATCGGCTCGGACCGGGACGCCGACGGACTGGAACTGGGCGAAGAGTTCGGCATCGCCACCTTCGCCGTGA
This sequence comes from Cryobacterium sp., assembly GCA_046496385.1. GTDB lineage: Bacteria > Actinomycetota > Actinomycetes > Actinomycetales > Microbacteriaceae > Cryobacterium. Next base: position 4,112 of record JAWOHA010000095.1, read on the forward strand.
ACTATTCCGCCTACCCCGACCGCGCAGCCTGGGGCGACGCCCTGCTCGAGCAGATCGCGCTCTGGCAGCCGGACCTCGTGGTGCTCAGCGGGCTGATGCGGTTGTTGCCGCCCCGGGTGGTCACCGCCCTCTCCCCGAACCTGATCAACACGCATCCGGCCTACCTGCCCGAGTTCCCGGGCGCCCACGGCGTGCGCGACGCGCTCGCCGCCGGTGTGACCCAGACCGGTGCGAGCATCATCGTCGTCGACAGCGGTGTCGACGCCGGACCGATCATCGCCCAGGAACGGGTGGCGGTGGAGCCCGGCGACAGCGAAGCCAGCCTCCATGACCGCATCAAGCTTGTCGAACGTCGTCTGCTGGTGCAGACGGTGCTCGACATCGCCAACGGACACGTCAACCTCAAGGAGTATTCCACCGCATGAGTGCACCCACCCCGGACCAGAGCCTGTACCGCGAGCGCAACATCGTGCCCATCCGGCGCGCCCTCATCTCGGTGAGCGACAAGACCGGTCTGCTCGAACTCGCGGCCGCGCTGACCGCCACGGGCGTCGAAATCGTCTCCACCGGATCCACCGCCGCGACCATCCGTGCGGCCGGCCACACCGTCACCGACGTCGCCAGCGTCACCGGGTTCCCGGAATCCCTCGACGGCCGCGTGAAGACGCTGCACCCCGCCGTGCACGCCGGGATCCTCGCCGACCTGCGCCTGGAATCCCACGAAGCGCAGCTGGCCGACCTGGGCATCGCCGCGTTCGAACTCGTGGTCGTCAACCTGTACCCGTTCGTGCAAACGGTCGAATCCGGCGCCCCCGCCGCCGACGTGATCGAACAGATCGACATCGGCGGCCCCGCCCTGGTGCGGGCCTCCGCGAAGAACCACGCCAACGTCGCGATCGTCGTCGACCCGGTCGACTACGCGGAGATCATCACCGCCGTCGAATCCGGCGGCACCGCGCTGCGGCTGCGTCAGAAGCTCGCGTCGATCGCTTTCGACCACACCGCCGACTACGACTCGGCCGTAGCCGTCTGGTTCACCGAGAACGTCTGCGACCAGTGGGAAGACGACACCGACCTGCTCGGCGGCGACCCGATCACCGACGGCGCCGGTTCGCCCTTCGACGCCCCGTACGACGAAACCCTCGACAACTCCGATGACCCCGAGTCGCCGTTTCCCGACACGCTCGTCATCGAGGCGAACCGCTCCGCCGTGCTGCGCTACGGCGAGAACGCCCACCAGGCCGCCGCCCTGTACGTGGGCGACGGTGGCCGTGGCATCGCCCAGGCCGTGCAGCTGCACGGCAAAGACATGTCGTACAACAACTACGTCGACGGTGATGCCGCGGTGCGCGCCGCCTTCGACTTCAGCGAACCGGCCGTGGCCATCATCAAGCATGCCAACCCCTGCGGCATCGCCATCGCCAACCCGAAGGCGCCGGATGCCATCGCCTCGGCCCACAAGCGCGCCCACGACTGCGACCCGGTCTCCGCGTTCGGCGGTGTGATCGCGGCCAACCGCGTCGTGACCCTCGGCATGGCCGAAACGGTCAGCTCCATCTTCACCGAGGTGCTCATCGCCCCCGGCTTCGAGCCGGCCGCGCTGGAACTGCTCACCAAGAAGAAGAACATCCGACTGCTGGAACTGCCCGCCGACTTCGCGCGGTCCTCGCTGGAACTGCGCCAGATCTCCGGCGGACTGCTCGTGCAGCAGACCGACAGCTTCGAGGAATTCAGCTCCGCAGCCTGGCAGCTCGTCGCCGGCCCCGAGGTCGACGCCGCCACCCGCGCCGACCTGGAGTTCGCGTGGAAGGCGTGCCGGTCCGTGAAGTCCAACGCCATCCTGCTCGCCCGTGGCGGAGCATCCGTGGGCGTGGGCATGGGCCAGGTCAACCGGGTCGACTCCTGCCACCTCGCCGTGAGCCGCGCCGGAGAGCGCGCGCCGGGCTCGGTCGCCGCATCCGACGCCTTCTTCCCCTTCGCCGACGGCCTCGAGGTGCTGCTCGAAGCCGGCGTCACCGCCGTCGTGCAGCCCGGCGGATCGGTGCGCGACCCCGAAGTGATCAACGCCGCGACCGCCGCCGGCGTGTCGATGTTCTTCACCGGGGAACGTCACTTCTTCCACTGAGTCGAGACCCGTCCCACTCCGAGCGCGCGACCGCGCCCGGGGTGGGACCGTTCCGACCGGGTCCGGCCGGAACGCCGAAGCTGCCCTCCGGTCGCGGCTAGTCTGGGCTCACAGGCGCTCTACCCCCGCGCCGCCCCGCACCCCCGTGCGCCCCAGACCCCACAAGGAATCCGGAGATCCACCATGAACCTCACGCACACCCAGACCACGACGGACGCTCTCGCCGCCGCACCGTTCACCCATGAGCGGGTGCTCATGACCACCGGGGTGCGTTCCGGGCTGATGATCATCGTCGCCGTGCACTCCACCCGTCTCGGTCAGGCCCTCGGCGGCGCCCGCATCTGGCAGTACGCCAGCTGGACCGACGCCGTCGCCGACGCCCTGCGGCTCTCCGCCGCAATGACCCTGAAGAACGCCGCGGCCGGCCTGAACCTCGGCGGCGGAAAATCGGTCATCTACCTGCCGCTGGGCACCGTGCTCAGCGATGCCGAGAAGCGTGACGCCATGCTCGACCTCGGCGATGCGGTGGAGAGCCTCGACGGCGCGTACATGACCGCCGAAGACGTGGGCACCAGCGCCGACCTGATGGCCGTCATCGCCGAACGCACCAAGCATGTCTGCGGGCTGCCGACCGCGACCGGCGGCGTCGGCGAACCCGCCGACGCGACCGCTGCCGGGGTGTACGCGAGCATCCTCGCCACCCTCGACGCCCTCTACGGCAGCCGTGACGTCACCGGCCGGCACCTGGTGATCTCGGGCCTCGGCCAGGTCGGCGGCCGGCTCGCGCGCCACCTCGCGGCCGCCGGCGCCACCCTCACCGTTACCGACATCAACTCCGACAAACGTGAATTGGCCGAGGAACTCGGCGCCGACTGGGTTCCCGTCGCCGGCGCGCACCGCGTGCAGGCCGACATCTTCGTGCCCTGCGGCCTCGGCGGCGTGCTCAACTCCGACGTGATCGGCGAACTCAACGTTCTCGGTGTCGTCGGCGCCGCCAACAACCAGTTCGCCGAAGACGGTGGCGCCGCCGAGCTCGACGCCCGCGGCATTCTGTGGGCGCCCGACTTCGTCGTCAACGCGGGCGGTGTGGTCTTTCTCTCCCTCGCCGGTGAGCCCGGCGCCGAGGCCGCCGCGATCGACGCCCGCGTTGCCGCGATCGGCGACACGGTGACCCAGATCTTCACGGAGGCCCACGCCCGGTCGATCACGACCCTCGCCGCCGCCGAGCTGCTCGCCGCCGCCCGCCTGCGCTGATATGTAGGGGTACTTGTCAAGAGGGCGTTTTGAGCGGCGCCCGTGATGTTGTTGTTCGAGTTCTGGGTGGGAGTGGGGCGTTTTTCCCCTCCCCACCCAAAACTCGTGCGCCCGGGTCCGGGCGACGGAAGCGGGAGCCGCAAGGCCTCGGGCAGGCCGCACACTTGCGGTCCGCAAGGCCTCGGTTCTAAGCTGGAAAGCTGCCTGATCGGGCTGCACACGAGTCGTTCAGGACACCCCATGCCCAGCCCCCGCCGCAACACGTTGCGCGCCCTGCTTCGCCTGTATCCCTATGCCCGCCCGGCGCTGCCGCGGCTGGCCTGGGGGGCGATCGCCGCCCTGCTCGCCGGCCTGGTCGCCCTCAGCATCCCGCAGGTGCTCGCGCGCCTGGTCGACGGCGGCCTGGCCGACAACGACCCGGCCGCCGTGTGGCCTGCCGTCTTTCTGGTGCTCGCCCTCGGAGTCGTCGAGGCGGTGCTGATCGCCCTGCGCCGCTGGTTCGTGCTGACACCCGGCACGCACGTCGAAGCCCGCATGCGCAACGCGCTCTACGCGCGGTTGCAGGACCTTCCGGTGGCGTTCCACGACCGCTGGCCCAGCGGCCAGCTGCTCAGCCGCACGGTGAGCGACCTCAACCTGATTCGGCGCTGGGTGTCGTTCGGGCTGGTGCTGCTGGTGGTCAACTTTCTCACCATCATCGTGGGCGTGGGCATTCTGCTGTCTATGAGTACCGCGCTCGGCGTGATCTTTCTGATCTGCAGCATTCCGATCTGGATCTACAGTTATGTCTTCGAAGAGAAGTACTCCGTGATCGCCCGGCGCAGCCAGGACCAGGCCGGGGACCTGGCGACGGCCGTCGAAGATTCGGTGCACGGCATCCGG
>JAWOHA010000149.1:0-6017 GCA_046496385.1 Cryobacterium sp.
GGGCGTGTCGGTGGCCGATTCGGGTCGGTCGGCTGCGCCGTCGCTGAGCACCACGACGGTGATGCTGACGTCGAGGGCGGCGGCCCGTTGCAGCAGACCGCCGCAGCCGAGGGTTTGGTCGTTGGGGTGCGCCGCCACCACGACGAGGCGTTGCAGGGTGTCGAGGCTGAGCGGGGGAAGGGTGGCCGGCAGGTCGGCCTCGGCCCACTCCCGCTCCGGGGTGCCGTCGTCGCGGTAATTGAAGCTCACCATGGCCGCCCGCTGCCCCGCGGCGCGCAGGCGGCACCGGCGGCGGGCGCCCTGGTTTCCGGTTTCATGACACCTCCTCGCATGTTCAGAAATGCTTGCGGCGACGACATGGCGGCCGCGACCTCACCCGGCACGACCTCACCCGGCACAACCTCACCCGGTCATTCGGTGACCCGTGACGCCCGGCTGCCCGGCCGGTTGGCCTGGGCGTGCAGCGATGACGCCACCCGCGCCTCCTCCTGGGATATCGGCTGCCGGTTTTCTGCGGTCATCATCCAGGCGTGCTGCTCCAGCTTCTCGATGAAGATGTGCAGGATATCGGCGCTGGTGGGGTCGGCCTGGTCGACGTCATCGTGCCTGGCCCGGATATTCTGCGCGGTCAGGACCAAGCGATCCGAGATGAGGTTCACCGCGTCGGTGGTGAGCACTTCGCCGGCGGGAAAATGCGGCAGTTGCGTGGTCGTGGCGACGGTTTCGGTGCGTCCGTCGGGTTGGGCGTTCAGGGCGCGCAGGCGTTCGGCGAGCTGGTCGGAGAATTCGCGCACCTCCTCGGTGATTTCGTCGAGCTGCAGGTGCAGGTCACGAAAGTTGGGTCCCACGATGTTCCAGTGCGCCTGCTTGGCCTGCAGGTGCAGGTCGATCAGATCAACGAGAACGGATTGCAGGTTGGCGCGCAGCGCCTCGGAGGCGATCATGGTGTCCTTTCATGACACGGGGAAGAAGTCGGTGCAGGGTCAGAGAGTGACGTCGCCGCGCCAACCGCCGTCGCGGTTGAGCGGGTTCTCCACGAAGGATTTGAACTGCTTGAGGTCTTTCTTGATCACGTGGTCATCGATTCCCAACGCGGCGCCCAGCTTCTCGGCCAGTCCGTCCGTAGACCAGTCCAGCTGCACCGTGACACGGGTCTCGTCGATGTCGAGGCGGTGAAAGGTGATGACGCCGGTGTGGTCGAGATCTCCGGATGTGCTCGTCCACGCGACCCGCTCATCGGGGCGCTTATCGGTGATGACGGCGTCGAATTCCCGTTCGACGCCGGAGATCTTCACCGTCCAGTGCGTGCGGGTGTCGTCGAGGCGTTCAACGGATTTCACGTAGGCGAGAAAGTGCGGAAACGACTCAAACTGCGTCCACTGGCTGTAGGCCACGTCGATCGGTACGTTCACGTCGACGTTTTCGATGACTCGTGCCATGGTTTCTCCTGTCGGGGGTCACATAGAGGGGTCGCCGGCAAGGGCGCCGGAAGTCCGAACGCCGCGATCGTAGCGCGCACCCGGCGTTCTCGCCCAGACTCCGTGTCGACTCGGAGAAACCTCGACTCGCCGACCGGTGTTCCCGGTCTCCGGCGCGTGCCAGACTCAGGCAATGACACCGCCACAGCCGTCGCCGCCGCTCCAGCCCGACCCGGGCCCGCTCACGGGCACGGTGGTGTCGGTGAGCCGTGACGACCGGCACGGTTTCAGCAAACCGGCGGTGGGCAGCATCATTCTGCGGGCCGGTTACGGGGTGGAGGGTGATGCGCATGCCGGGGCCACGACCCAGCACCGCTATCTGCTCAAGAAAGACCCGGCGCGGGCCAACCTCACCCAGGTGCACCTGCTGCCCGCGGAGTTGTTCGCTGAGCTGCCCGGATCGACGGTGCCGGTGGGGCCGGGTGACCTGGGCGAGAACGTCACCACCCGGGGCCTGCTGCTGCGAACCCTGCCGCGGGGAACACGGTTGCATCTGGGCGCCGACGCCGTGGTGGAGGTGACCGGGCTGCGCAGCCCGTGCTCGCTGATCAACGGTTTTCGGCCCGGACTGATGAAAGCTCTCCTCGGCACGGATGCCGCCGGCCTGGTCGAGCGCCGCGCCGGCATCATGAGCATCGTCACGGTCAGCGGCACCGTGCAGCCCGGCGACCGGATTCGGGTTGAGCTTCCGGCCGGAGAACCCGTTCCCCTCGGCGTCGTCTGACCCGGTGCCGACCCGGCACGCCGCTGCCTGACGGGCTCACCGTCTCCGCGTCGGCGTCATCCCACAGGTCAGCCGGCGTCTTCCGCGGCGAGAAACCACGGCGGGTAGACCACGACGCGGGGGCGAAAGGCGAAGCCCTGAAAGATGGCCTTGACGGCGTCGCGCACCCGGTCGTTGGTGACGCCCACCAGGGTGATCTGGTGAAGCGGAAAGGTGTCGGCCACGAGCAGTTCGGCGTTCTGCAGGGCCTCCGCGTCGGGGTTGGCGCGCAGCAGCCGCAGCATGCGGTCGGCGGCGTCGGGGGTCGCCGCGAAACGGGTGCGGGCCGCGGCGGCATCACCGTCTGCCAGGGTGACCGAAGCGGGCAGCGGGTCGTCAGAGGCGGCGCGGGCCGTGAGAACGGTGCCGACGGTGCTCACGAAGATCACGAAATCGCCGGCGGCTGAGCCGAGCGCGTCCAGTTCCAGGCGCGGGTCGTCGGAGCCGGAGCGCAGGTTGTTCCAGAAGGTGGCGTTGGGTGAGAGAAAGAAGGGTACGTAGCCGGCGACGCTGGCGCTGCCGTCACCGTCGACGAGCATGCTGCGGCGGGCATCCCGGGTGTTGGTGGCAGAGATGTCGATGGCCGGCCGAGGCTGCAGGGCGTCGTTGGTGTCGGCCAGCAGCGCGCCGGCGGCGAGGATGCCGGCGAGGTTGCGAATGTGGGTGACGTGGTAAATGCGCTGCTCGGCGACGTTGTCGGCGGCGATGCGGGCGCTCGAAGATCGCGCTGCCGCAGTGGTGCGGGGAACGCTGGCTTGAGCAGCGGCCTTCGTGCGGGGCGCGGCGGCCGTGGTGCGCGGGGCGAGCAGCGACGGTGCCTTGGCACGACTGGCACGGGGGGTCTTCAGCACGGCGGCGGGTTCAACAACAGCCTTGGGAAAACACAGGGCACACTGTTCGCCGTCTAGCCCGTGGATACACTCGTCGTCCAAGTCACAAACCTTTTCTCTGCGAACAGCGTGATCTCCGAGATCTCCGGAGCGCTATTGCCTATCAACGTTACGTTGATTCCCGCCCCGCCGCCAACCGGTTTTCGGCTTTTGTGCGCGGTCGCGATGGTGGCCAGGTCACTGCCGGGTCATGGCCGGGTGACGGCCGCGCCGTGGGGCTGCGGCTCTAGATCGAGAATTCCCCGTCGGTGTCGGCGCGCAGCGAGGCGGCGCTGTGCGGGGTGGCACCGGCGGGGAACGTCGGCGCCGGCTGGCCGCTGTAGGTGCTGGTGACCAGGATGGGCATGTGGTCGGAGAGCCCGATGGGGAGAGTTTCGACGTTGTCGATGCGCAGGCCCACCGAGGTGGCCAGGTCGAAGTGGCCGCGATAGAACTTGTACCGCGTGTAGGTCTGCGTGTCGCTGAAGGTGAGGTCGTACCCGGATTGGGCGACCTTGTTGCCCAGGTTGCTGCGGAACATCGGGTAGTTGTAGTCCCCCACCATCAGGGTCGGCAGGTTGGGGCCGAGCTCGTGCAGCTCTTCGTGCGCGGCATGGATCTGGTTGCGTCGCAGCGAGTTGAGCGCGGTCAGCGGAGCGGCGTGAAAGGAGGCGACCACCAGTTCCCGTTCCTCGACACGGTCGATCAGCCGGGTGCCGATCAGACGTTCGTGGGCGGGCGACAGTACCCGGTCGTGCAGCGACTTCTTGAGCGCGAACGCCTTCGTGGTGACGGCCTCGAAGCGGTCTCTGCGGTAGTAGATGGCCAGCCCCAGCCGATTGCGCAGGGTGGAGTCGGCCAGGTGCAGCAGACCGATCTCGGCGGGCAGTTCCAGCGTGTCGCATTCCTGCAGGCACATCAGATCCGGGTCGTACCGTTCCGACAGGGCGACGAGCTCGCCGCTGGCACGATTCTTGCGAAGGTTGTAACTTATGACCCTCATGACACCTGACTTTGCGTTCTGAGCATGTTCAATGGGTAGATAATCACTCTACGACGGCTTTGCTGTGTTGGGGCTCACGATGGGCAACCGGCCCGGCCAGACCGGCTTGGTAGCCTTTCGATGGCTCTGTCGCCGACGGGTCGGAAAAGAGGACACCATGGCCGAGAACACCATCACTCTGGTTCGGCACGGCCAGACCGAGTGGAGCATCTCCGGAAAGCACACCGGCCTCACCGACATCCCCCTCACCGAGCTCGGCCGCCAGCAGGCCGACGCGCTGGGCGAAATGCTCAACGGCGAGAAATTCGCCCGAGTGATCGCCAGCCCCCTCGTGCGGGCCTGGGAAACCATGGAACGGGCCGGGTATTCCGAGCGTGCCGAGTCGAGCAGTGACGTGCTGGAGTGGGACTACGGCGTGTACGAGGGGCTGCGCACCGACGACATCCGCTTGACCATACCGAACTGGTCGGTGTGGACGCACCCGATCTGGAACGGTGAAAGCGTGGAGGAAGTGGGCCTGCGCGCAGACCGCGTCATCGCCCAGAGCGAAGAGGCCGACGGCCCGATCGCGGTGTTCGCGCACGGGCATTTTCTGCGCGTCCTGGCCGCGCGTTGGGTGGGGCTGCCCGCCGAGGGCGGCAAGAACCTGAGCCTGGGCACCGCAACGGTCTCGACCCTGGGCTGGGAGCGGGACAACCACGTCATTCAAATGTGGAACGACGCCTGCCACCTCAACTCGATGGACCCGGCCCTGTAACCGGCAGCGCACGAGCGGGCCCGGGCGGCTTGTATCGTGGAGGCATGGATGCAGCCGACACACACCCCGATTCCAGCGCCCAGCCCGAGTCGAGCGCCCAGCCCGATTCCAGTGCCCCGGCCGAGTCGAGCGCCCAGCGCCTGATCGACGTGATCCAGAGCCTGTCCGATTTCGACGTGGCGCTCTCCAGCGATGAAGACCGCGTCGCCGTGAGCGAGATGGTCGCCCTCACCAACGAGGAGCACCAGCGCGTGCTGCTGATCGCCCTGCTGCTCGAACGCGTGCGCGCCCGGTAACCCGAAGCCGGGCCCGGTCATGCGGTACCGGGCCCGATAGCGCCCGCACCACCCAGGGACTGGAGCCCAGCAGTGTGGACAACGGTCCTGATCATCACGATGGTGCTCGCCGGCGCCAGCCTGCAGCGCGTCACCGGCATGGGCTTCGCCCTCGTGGTGGCTCCGTTCCTGGTGCTGCTGCTCGGCCCGATCGACGGGGTGGTGCTGGTCAACGCGTGCGCCGTGCTCACGGGCACCGTGATTCTCGTACGCGTGAGACGACAGGTGCAGTGGCGCCGCTACCTCGTGCTGGCCGGCGCCGCCCTGATCGGCATCGTGCCCGGCGCTTTTCTGCTGCGCGTGGTGTCGGTGGCCTGGCTGGAGATCGCGATCGGCGTTCTCATCATTGTCGGCATCACCGCCTCCGTGTTCCTCGGCCGCATGAACCTGCGCGACCGCAGCAGTTTTCGCGTCGGCGCCGGCATCGTGGCCGGGTTCATGAACGCCACCGCCGGGGTGGGCGGCCCCGCGGTGAGCATGTACGCCGTGGCCACCCGGTGGCCGCACGCGTCGTTCGTGGCCACCATGCAGCCCTTCTTTCTCACCATCGGCCTGGCCTCACTGGCGGCCAAATTCGCCACCGGCGCGGCCACGGCGCCGAGCCTGCCGGTCATCGTCTGGGTACTGATCGGCGCGGCCTGCCTGGGCGGGCTGGCTCTGGGCGAGGTGCTCGCCCGGGTGCTGCAGCCGCACATTGCCCGGCGCCTGCTCGTGATCGTCGCCTACGTCGGATCCGCCGCCACCATCTACCGCGGCATCACCGAGCTGCTGGCCTGACCCGGCCCCGATTTCGGCCCCGTGAGCCCCCCTCG
>JAWOHA010000183.1:0-21902 GCA_046496385.1 Cryobacterium sp.
AGTAGACCTTGTTGGTCGGCCCGCTCCACAGGGCGGCGTCGACCCCGGCTTGAAACGACGCCGGGAAGCCCGGCCAGTTGCCGGCGATCTTGCGGGGATACCCCGGGTCCATCGCCAACCCCGTGTACCGCACGTAGTACTCGCCCGAGAACTGGTAGAGCTTGTTGTTCACGAAGGTGTGCACTCCGGCATCGAGCTTGTTCAGAAAAGCCTTCCAGCCGATCTGCGCGTGGGTGAAGGTGCAGATGGCGTTGACGTTGTTGTTCATCAGGCAGGCCTGCGGGCTCGCCGCACAGAGCTGGCAGTTGCCGTTCACGTCGGTGAACCAGCGTTGGGTGACGCTGTCGCACTTGCACCGTGACGAGGTGTACTCGTCGGGGGCGCCGAAGATATGACCGGTTTCGTGGGCGTAGATGCGGTCGATGGAGGTCCAGTTGGTGAGTAGCCCCGGGGTGCGCATCACCACCTTGAGTCCTGAGGCGTACCCCATCCACGCGGTCGGCATTTTCGTGAAGAACCCGATGAAGCCGTACTGCGCTCCCGACGCGCTCTGCAGCGCCTGGGACAGCTGGTTGTAGCCGACCTGTCCAGCCGGGAAGCCCAGCTGCGCCAGGGCGGGGTCGCGCCACTTGTCTTCGGCGTCCCAGCCCAGCCCGACAGGCTTGGGGTACCCGGGTTCGACAGTCCAGCCGCCGTTCGGGTCGACGCGCAGGTAGTCGTTGTAGAACCGGTTGCGTTTGAAGAAATAGACCTTGTTCGTCGTTCCGCTCCACAGAGCACCATCCACCCCCTCCGCGAAGGTGTCGGGAAATCCCGGCCAGTTGCCCGCGATGGGTTTGGGATAGCCCGGTTCCACGGTGAAACCGTTTGTCGGGTCGACACGGATGTAGCTGTCACCCTTGAAGAAGTAGATGCGCTGGTTGGTGCCGCTCCACAATGCCGCGTCCACTCCGGCGGCGAAATCGGCCGGGAACCCCGGCCAGTTGCCGGCGATGTTCCGGGGATACCCCGGTTCCACTGCCCAGCCCGCGTTCGGGTCGACCCGCAGGTACCGGTTGCCCTTGAAGAAGTACATGCGCTGATTCGTCTCACTCCACAACGCCGCGTCGATACCGGCGGCGAAATCGGCCGGGAATCCCGGCCAGTTGCCGGCGATCGGCTTCGGGTAGCCCGGGTCGGCCTTCCATCCGTTGTTCGGATCGACCCGGATGTACTCGCTTGCGTTGAAGAAGTAAATCTTCTGGTTGGTGCCGCTCCACAGGGCATCGCTGATGCCCCGGTAAAACGGTTCGGTGAGGCCGGGCCAGTTCGCGCCCTCCCAGGCGGTGAAAGTGGGCAGGGTGGCCGTGCGGGCGTTGATGACCCAGGACAGTCGGGCCCGCGGCTCGATTTCGGCGAGCGCGTTCAGCCCGGTTTGCACCTCGGCGATCACATGGGCCTTTTCCGCCTCAGAAATGGCGTAGGTTCCGGGCCCGGCGACGAAGACGATGCCCGTCGAGACCCGGTTGATCATGCGTTCGTTAGCCATTGCTCTCTCCGTCCGGCAGGCAGGGCGCGGTGAACATGAGTTGCTCCTCCGGTGACTCACCGGGTGTCTGCCGGGCTTTGTCCCTCCGGTACGCCGCAGACGTGCTGATGCGCAGCCCCTCGAGAAACAGGGTTTCGCTCTCGTCGAGCGGCGGCACCAGATCAGCGACCGGCGCGTGCAGGCTCAGCAGCTGGGCGCCGGGAACGGATTGCTGCAGCTCGGTCTGGTTCAACTCGGGGGCATCCACCACAAGGAGCCGACCGCTGCTCTGGCGCACCTGCGCGCCGGACTGCGCCACGGTGTCGAGGGCGCGGCCCACATCACCGCCGGGTTGTGTCTCGGAGGGGTATTCGCCCAGATCCAAGACGATTAACTTGAGATTGCCGTTCATGTGACTTGCTCCTCTGGCCGGAAAACGCCGTTTGGGGTCGATGCAGATACTGTCGATGCGGGTATTCAACACCTCCGGTCGTTACTGGTTCGTTACTGCGGCTTCGGGCCAGGCATGGTCTTCGTCGCCTTCCACCTTGTCCACGGCCAGTACCCGTCGATCTCCACCTCCAGGGTGAAGCTCAACAGCACCCGGATGATCACAACGGCCCCCAGCACGAATACGCTCTCCAGGGTCTGGTTGACCAGGATCGTGTTGATGATGTCGGCCACGATGAGCACCTCCAAGCCCAACAGAATGGACCGGCCCAGTGTGCGGCGCAGACGTTCATAGGCCCCGGCCCTCGACTCGGCCCGCAGCAGTCGCGGCACGGATGCCAGCAACGCCACCGCGCCGCCGAGCACCATGATCGCCGCTCCGACGGATTCCACGGCCCGAATCAACAGGTCGATCGACGCTTCAAAGGTCATTGGTTCCCTCTCCACAGCTGACCGGGTACTCCCGATCGAGAACATACTCCTGAGCCGGCTCGGCCACCCCCACCAGCACCGAGAAGAAGATCAGCGTGCTCCAGGCGGTGGGATTTCTGGCCATGTCCTGCCGGATGAGCACCCGTGCGCGCGGGCCGGGCGAGGTGCGGCACGACTGCTTCGGAAGCTGCTACTATCCGGCTAACCCAGCCGACGCGGGAAGGGCACCATGACCGGTCACGACACTGATCTTTACCGACCCAGCGACCGTGCGCTGCTCAAGGGGGCGATTCGGCAGCTGGCGGGGCAGACGGGCATCAGCGTGATCTTCGCCGGAATGGTCACGCGCACCGAGCTGACCATCACCGAATTCGTGGGCACCACCACCCGCGGGCTGAAAGACCTCAGTGTGCAGCCCGGCGAGGGTGTGGGCGGCCGAGCCCTGCGGCAGGCCCGGCCGGTCGGCGTGGCCGACTACTTCGATTCCGAGCACATCACTCACCACCACGACCAGGCGGTGCGCATCGAGGGGCTTCGCAGCATGGTGGCCCTGCCGGTTCTGTTGGGCGGCCAGGCCCGTAGCATGCTCTACGCTGCGACCCGTGACCAGAGCTCGATCGGCGACGGCATCATCGACGAACTCACCCGTGGGGCGGCGCGCATCTCCCGGGAGCTGCGCATTCGCGACGAGGTCGATCACCGGGTGGCGATCCTGCGGGTCGTGCAGGGCGAAACGGCCGCACCCATGGACCGCGACCTGACCGAGGTGGTGCGCATGGCCCATGCGGAGCTGCTGTCGGTGGCATCCACCACGACGGACCCCGCCCTGGCCGAGCGCATTCTGGCGGTGTCGAAACGGCTGCTGGGGCAGGATCCCGGGGTGACGGATGCTCCCCGCCTCACCCGCCGGGAAACGGATGTGCTCTCCCAGGTGGCCCTCGGGTGTTCCTATGCCGAGGTGGGGCAGCGCCTCGCGCTCAAGCCGGTCACGGTGAAGAGCTACATGCAGACAATCATGGCCAAGCTGCACACGCACAGCCGCGCCGAGGCCGTGCTCGTGGCGCGCCGTTTTCAGCTGCTGCCCTGATCGGCCGCGCCGGCACCGGTGCAAGGCCGCCCGGCCTGCGTGTCCAAACACCTCCCCAGGGAGGTGGTGGCGGTTGCGGCCACCCTGACACGATGACATTTCGGCGGGGCACACGGCCTCGTTTGGGATGTCAAGGGAGATATCGCATGCTCGAGAGAACCGAACTACGGGATGTTGAGGTGCCGCCGCGCAAAACGTCGATGGCCCGTGTGGCCGTCGCCAGTTCCATGGGCAGCATCATCGAGTTCTACGACTTTTTGATCTACGGCACCGCGGCGGCCCTGGTTTTTCCCCAGGTTTTCTTTCCCGCCCTCGGGTCCGCCGCCGGAACCCTGGCCTCCTTCGCCACGTTCGCGGTGGCCTTCGTCTCCCGACCGGTGGGCGCGATCATCTTCGGACACTTCGGTGACCGGCTCGGCCGCAAGAAAACCCTGGTCACCACGTTGCTGATCATGGGTGTGGCCACGGTGATGATCGGGCTGCTGCCCGATGCGAGCGTGATCGGGGTCGCCGCACCGCTGATTCTGGTGCTGTTGCGTTTTCTGCAGGGCTTCGCCGTGGGTGGCGAGTGGGCCGGCGCCGCCCTTCTGGCTGCCGAGTACGCCCCGCCGAAGCGCCGCGGTCTGTACGCCGCGTTCCCGCAGCTGGGCCCGTCGATCGGTTTCGCCCTTGCCAGCGGCACATTCCTGATCATCAACGTCTCGCTCGGTGACACCAGTGAGGCGTTCCTCACCTACGGCTGGCGCATCCCGTTCATTCTCAGCGCGGTGCTCGTGGTCATCGGCCTGTACATCCGTCTCAAGATCGAAGAGACCCCGGTCTTCCAGGCGGAGATCGACGATCGCGCCGCAGCGCCGGCGCCCCGCAAACTGCCGGTCTGGGAAGTGGTGCGCAACCAGCCCCGCCAGATTCTGCTCGGCGGCGCGTCGACCATGATGCTCTTCGCGTTCTTCTACACCGGAACCGCTTTCCTCAGCAGCTACGGCACCAACCCGGACGGCCTCGCCCACACCCGACCCACGATTCTCTCCCTCGGCATCATCGGCGCCCTGTTCTTCGCAGCCGGCACCCTGTTCAGCGCGTACATCTCCGACAAGGTCGGCCGCCGCGTCGTGATCGTGGTGTCCTGCGTCGTGGCGGTGCCGTGGGCGTTGCTGCTGTTCCCGATTCTCGACATCGGCACGGTGTGGTCTTTCGCCATCGGCCTCTCCGGCACCCTGCTGATCGTGGGCGGAATCTACGGCCCCGTGGGCGCGTACCTGCCCGAGCTGTTCGCCACCCGGTACCGCTACACGGGGGCCGGTATGGCGTACAACCTGGGTGCCCTCGTGGGTGGCGGTGTGACCCCGCTCGTCTCGGCGTCGCTCGGAGCGAGCTTTGGAAGCTACTCGATCGGTATTCTGCTGGCCTGCGTGAGCGTGGCGAGTCTCATCGCCACGTTCGGGCTTCCCGAGACCCGCGGGGTGAACCTCGACGGGGTCTCCAGGCCGGTGAAGGCTCTGCGCCGGTAGCCGCACGACGAAAAGGCCCGGCCCGACTCCTGAGTCGGGCCGGGCCTTTTGGCCGTGCGGGTTCCCGCGTCAGCGGCGCAGCTACTGTTAGACGGATGCATTCCCTCACCTTTCGCCGTGCCCTCCCAAGCGACGGCCCCGTCATCGTCGCGCTCGTCACGAGCGCCTATCGCGGCGAGGCCAGCCGGCAGGGGTGGACCACGGAGGCCGATCTGATCGGCGGCCAGCGCATCGACCTGCAGGTGCTGACCCACGACATCCGTCGGCCCGACAGCGTGGTGCTGCTCGCCGAACGCGGCTCGGAGTTGATCGGGTGCGCTCATGTGGCCCGCAGCGAAGCGAACCACGCGTATTTCGGCATGTTCGCGGTGCGACCCACCGGGCAGAGCCGGGGCGACGGCTCAGCGATTCTGGCCGAAGCGGAACGCTTCGCCGCCCAGGAGTGGGCGACGCAGGTGATGACCATGACCGTGCTGGATGCCCGGGCCGAGCTGCTCGCGTTCTACGAACGCCGCGGCTACCGGCGCACCGGCAGGTACCGGCCCTTTCCCTACGGTGACACCCGGTTCGGTCTGCCCATCCGTGACGATCTGCGTCTGGAAGTGCTCGACAAGGCTCTGGCCGCCGGTCAGCTCCCGTGATCATGCGTTCCCGGTCAATCGTCGACGCGGCTCGGCGTGCGCGGTGGTTTCGTGGGGGCCGCGGCGAGTTTCTGGTCGGGGATCTGTCTCGAGAACAGCAGCGAGAGAATGGCCATCACGATCAAGGCGAAGAAAGCGGTCCGCAGCGACGACACCTGTGAGTCGCTGTACAAGGCGCTGAGCTCCTCGGCCTCGCCGGGTGCGAGTCCCGCATCCCGCGCGATGTCACCGACCGAGGAAATCGGTACGATCGCCACGCCCTGCGCCGTGCTGGTGCTGACCTCGGACTTCACCGCGGCGGGCAGGTCGCTGGCGGTCACGGCGCCGAAGAACGATGCGGAGAGCGACGCGATCAGGATCGATCCGATCAGGGCCGTGCCGAGTGACGAGCCCAGGTTCTGGAACACGCCCTGCATGCCGCCGACCTCACTGGATTGCTCCTCTCCGACGCTGGACATGTTGACGTTGCCGAGCTGTGAGGCCAGCAGGCCGAGGGCACCGCCGGCCAGGAACATCCCCAGGGTGAACAGGCCGCCGCGCAGCTCGAGAGAGACGGAGCCGAGCAGGCAGGCGGCGCCAAGGATCAGGATCAATTGGCCGGCGCGCACGATGCGGCGCGGAGACCAGATCGTCGACAGCCGGGTGCCGATGGCGGAGAACAGGATCAGGGCGATCGACAGCGGAAAGATCTTCAGCCCGGTCTGCAGGGCATCGAACCCGAGGGTCATCTGCAGGTAGATCGGAATCATGAAGAACAGTCCTGCCGTGACCGTGTACTGCGCGGCGAGCACGGAGAGGCCTCCGCGCAACTGCGGGATGGTGAACAGTGCGGGGGTGAGCAGGGGCGTGCGGCCATCGGCCTGCAGCGTTCTCTGCCGCTGCGCGAAAACCCAGAGCAGATAACCGCCGATCAGCATGAGATACGGCACCAGGGACAAGCCGAGCGGTTCGAACGGCTCGCCGGCGATTTCGGGTGCCTGGTTCGGCAACACCCAGCCCCAGGTTTTCGACTGCAGCAGGGCGAAGACGATGATCACCAGACCGGCGGCCGCAAGCAGCACGCTGCACACATCAATGCGGATGCTCTGCGGCGCGCCGGCGTCGGGCACCAGCCGCACGAACAGCAGCACCACGATCAGCACCACGACTTCGCCCACGAAGACGTAGCGCCAGCTGGAGTAGGTGGTGACGAAGCCACCGATGAGCGGGCCGGCAGCCACCGCGGCGCCGCTGATAGCGCCGATGATCGCGAACGCGGTGCCGCGGTCCCGGCCGGTGTAGTTGTTGGCCACGAGAGCTGCGATCGCCGGAATCACCAAAACCGCGCCGAGCCCTTCGATGACCGACCAGCCCAGGAAAAGCATCGCGATGTTCGGGCTGAGCGCGGTGAGCAGGGACCCGAAGGCGTAGACGACGGCACCCGTCACGAAGGCGCGGCGGCGACCCCAGACATCGCCGAGTTTGGCCCCGAGCAGCATCATGGCGGCCATGGTGAGGGTGTAGAAGGTGATGGCACTCTGCATGGCGGCGACCGTGGTGTCGAGGTCGGCCACCACCGTGGAGATCGAGACGTTCATCACGGTGCTGTCGAGCACCATCACGAACTGGGCGCATCCAAGAATCATGACCGCGGACCATTTCTTCATGACCACACACAATCTGGCGTCGCCGCCGTCGCGGGGATCGGGCACGTTCCCGTCGAGTTATCGCGAGTCTGGCACCGGCCGCGGTCACGACAAAGGGGTGCCGAACGCCGCCTATCGGCCCTGGCCTGCCGACCAAGCCGCACTCAACGATCGAGGCTCGACCGGCGCAACTCGCGGCCCACGCCGTGATCGGCGAGAGGCTTGATCGCTCGGAACCGGCTGCTGACCCGGGATTATGAGTGAATCCTGTGAGCCTGCAGAACACGCTGACTTTTACCATATAACCCGCAAAATCTGCATAAAAAATTCTTCAAATTCGCAGGGAATGCAGATTTCTGCGATACTTGATCACTGAAATCGCCTGCACCTCGGGCCTCCGAACAAAGGAACACCTATGACTGATCAGTCTTTCCAGTTAATAGCGATCATTCTCTATCTCGCCGGCATGGTCGCAATCGGCTATTTTGCCTTCAGACAGACCAAGGATCTTGATGACTACATGCTTGCAGGCCGCGGCCTGAAGCCCGGTACGGCGGCCCTCAGCGCCGGCGCTTCGGACATGTCGGGCTGGCTGCTGCTGGGCCTGCCCGGTGCCATTTACGTCTCCGGTCTCGTTGAAGCGTGGATCGCCATCGGCCTCACCATCGGCGCCTGGCTCAACTGGAAGTTCGTGGCCCCACGGCTGCGCTCGTACACGTTCGTCGCCCAGAACTCCATCACCATCCCGAGCTTCTTCGAAAACCGGCTCAAAGACACCTCCCGCCTTCTGCGCGTGGTCTCGGGCATCATCATCCTGGTGTTCTTCACCTTCTACGTCTCGTCCGGTATGGTCGCCGGCGGCGTGTTCTTCGAGAACTCCTTCGGCTCGACGTTCCTGGTCGGCATGCTCATCGTCGCCGGGGTCACGCTGCTCTACACACTTTTCGGTGGGTTCCTCGGCGCCACCCTCACTGACGTCGCACAGGGCATCCTGATGCTCGTGGCGCTGGTTGCGGTTCCGCTTGTGGCCATCAACGCCACCGGCGGTGTCGTTGCCACCCTCGATTCCATCCGCGAGGTCGACCCGAACCTGCTCTCCATCACGGCCGGTGGTTCCGTGCTGGGCGTCATCTCCGCCGCAGCCTGGGGCCTGGGCTACGTAGGCCAGCCGCACATCATCGTGCGCTTCATGGCCATGCGCACTCCGCAGGACGCGAAGGCCGGTCGTCGCATCGGCATCGGCTGGATGGTCATCACCGCCCTCGGCGCCGTCAGCACGGCGCTCATCGGCATCGCGTACTTCCAGCAGAACCCGGACCTGAGCCTGGCCAACCCGGAAACGGTCTTCCTGCTGCTGTCGCAGACGCTGTTCCACCCCTTCATCGCCGGGCTGGTGCTGGCCGCCGTACTCGCCGCCATCATGAGCACCATCTCCTCGCAGCTGATCGTCTCCTCCTCGGCACTGGTTGAGGACCTGTACAAGATCATCGGCAAGAAGGACGCCTCACCGAAGCAGCTGGTGATGCTCGGACGCCTCGGCGTGCTCCTTGTCGCCCTCGCCGCCGGACTCATCGCCCTGAACCGCGATGCGACCATCCTCGAACTGGTCGGCTTCGCCTGGGCCGGATTCGGCGCCGCCTTCGGCCCCGTCGTCATTCTTTCGCTGTACTGGAAGAAGCTCTCCACCTGGGGCGCGCTCGCTTCGATGGTCACCGGCGCCGTTGTCGTCTTCATCTGGGGCAACTCCGCGCTCAGCGGCGTGATGTACGAGATCGTGCCCGCCTTCATCGCCAGCATGATCGTCGCCATCGTCGTCTCCCTGGCGACATACAAGCCGTCCGCGGAAATCGACGCCGAGTTCGACGCCGCCGCAGATCAGGCCCGCGAGAACTACAAGGCTCCGCAGACACAGAAGGTGCCCGCGTAGCACGCAGCACGCAGCACGCAGCACGACACAGCACGACGAAGGCATCCGCCAGCGGCCATCCCGGCCGCGGACGGGTGCCTTCGTCGTTTCCGCCGCCGGCGCACACCTCACCCGTCTTGGCTCACAATGTGGACGAACTCTGGTCAATGAAGCGCCCCGTGGACGTTTGCGGCGGACGGTTTGACGGCGCGAACACCGGGAACGTAGGGTCAAAAAGTCGCTGTCGTCCACGGAATGGACAGCGCCCTGCCTGTCAGAGCATGTTTTCTGATGCCAACAATGCTGTTGCACCCGGAGGTTCTCTCGTGTCATCCACAACCGATCAACGTGCGCGGGGGCCCGTCGCGGCTTTCATGCGCCCCATCAACTCGCTCGTTGAGCGTTACATTCCCAGCGCCCTGGTCTTCGTGATCGTGCTCACCCTGATCGTCGCCCTGCTCGCCCTCGGCCTCACCGACTCGGGTCCGGTCGACGTGATCCGCAGCTGGGGCGACGGCCTCTCCGGACTGCTCGCCTTCATGACCCAGATGGCGCTCATACTGCTGCTCGGTCACATTCTGGCCAACACCAGCCCCGTGCATCGGCTGCTCGGCTGGCTGGGGCGCATTCCCCGCAGCCCCCTGCAGGCCTACGCCTTCGTCTTCGTGGTCGCCTCGCTCGCGTCGCTGATCACTTGGGGCCTCGGCCTGGTCGTGGGCGGCCTGCTGGCCAAAGAGGTCGCCGCTCAGATGCGTGCCCGCAGAACGCCGGTGCATTTCCCCCTGCTCGTGGCGGCCGGCTACTCCGGCTTCGTGGTCTGGCATATGGGCTACTCCGGGTCGGGACCACTGACCGCGGCAACAGAGGGCTCCTTTCTGGCCGAACAACTCGGACGGACCATACCGCTCACCGAGACCACGTTCTCGCTGTGGAACATCAGCGCCGCGGTGGCGGCCGTCATCGTGATCGCACTGGCTCTGACCCTCGTGGCACCACGCCGCGGCGCCGACGTCTTCGAACTCGGCTTTGACGCCCGGGACACCGCAGTCGCGGACGAGGCCGTGGACACCCCCGCCGACCGCCTCGACGCCAGCCGCGTGCTCACCCTGCTCGTGGGCCTCGCCCTGGTCGCCTACCTCGTGGTGCATTTCAGCGAGGGTGGCACGCTGACCCTCGACATTGTGAACTGGTCGTTTCTGGCGCTCATCTTTCTGCTCGTGCGCAACCCGTTCGAGCTGATCCGGCTCACCAGGAACGCCGCCGAGAACGTGGGCGACATCCTTCTGCAGTTTCCGCTCTACGCCGGCATTCTGGGCATGATGACCGGCACCGGCCTGATCGGCATCTTCTCGGACTTCTTCGTGAACATCTCCACCGAGCACACCTTCGGCGTGTTCGCACTGTTGTCGGCGGGCCTGGTGAACTTCTTCGTGCCCTCCGGTGGCGGCCAGTTCGCCGTGCAGGGGCCGATCATGCTCGACGCCGCGGAACGTCTCGGGGTGGACCCGGCCATCGCCATCATGGCCGTGTCCTACGGCGACCAATGGACCAACATGATCCAACCCTTCTGGGCGCTGCCGTTACTGGCCATCGCCGGGCTGAAGATGCGCGACATTCTGGGCTATACCACCGTGACGTTCCTGGCCGCGGGCCTCGTGTTCATCGTCACCATGGTGCTTGTGAGCCTCTAGGCCTGAACGCGCCACGAACGGCCCGGCGGCCGGGTCCCCGGTGCGGGCCCGCCGATCGGTGCGGGCCCGCCGGTCGGTCCGGAACGCCGGTCGGTCTGGCCCGCACGACGGCGATGGCTCCGGTGCACAGACCCGGGAGAGCGTCGCCGCGGCGGTGCGTGGCCTTGGAGAGCATGACGACCCCGCCGAGCGCCGTGGCGCCCCCGATCACGGCCGCGAGGCTCGGAACCTCCCCGAGCACGGCCCAGCCGAGCAGCACCGCTATGATCGGCACCACGAGCAGCAATGAGCCGCCCTCGGCCACGCTGGTGCGTGCCAGGGTCAGGGCCCAGAGCGCATAGGACACCGCGGTGCTCAGCACCAGCAACACGGCCAGGGCCAGCCAGACGGAGGCCGTGAAACGCACCGGAACCACGTCGAACCGCGCCGCCGGCAGAGTCATCAGCCCGCCCACCGCGCAGCCCCAGAACGCCATTTCGGCCGCGCCGACCCGGCCGAGCAACGGTTGCTGCACGATGAGGAACACCGCCAGTAGCAGCGCAGCGGCCACGATGAGCAACATGTTGCCGTCGATCCCGGCTGCGGTCGCGTCACCCAGGCTGATGATCGCCACGCCGACGACGGACACGAGCATGCCCCAGTATCCTCGGCTGGTGGTACGTTCCACGAGCACGAAATAGCCCAGAATGAACGCGAACACCGGGGAGATGTTCAGCAGCAGGCTGGTCGTCCCGGCCGGCACGGTGGCCTGGCCGAACGTCAACAGCAGCCCGAATCCCCCGTAACCGCAGACCGCGACGACGAGCATGCGCGGCGCGTCTCGTGCGTTCAGCCGCAATCGGCGCCGGCGTACCAGCAGGTAGAGCCCCAGCAGCAGCGCAGCGGCCAGATAGCGCAACGGCACCAGATCCTGCGGGGCGAGGGCGGTGAGAGCCTCCCGGGTGGCGACGTATCCGGGCGCGCTCGCGGCGACCATGAGAACGTCCGGTCGTCGAAGCCATGCGCGCACGCGAAAGCCCTTCCCCCGCTAGAGCCCGGCCGATCGACCCGGTGTGGCACCGGCACACGTTCGCCGATTCGACTGCACAATAGCGCGCTGCGGCCGTGCGGGGCAAGCCCCCCGACCGGCCGAACCGGTGGGATTCGAATACGGTGAGCCTATTCTCGAACGGCCCGTTCCAGACGCACCAGCACGGCCTTCGACACCGGGGTGTTGCTCTGCTCGGCGACGCTGTCGAGGGGCACGAGCACGTTGGCCTCGGGATAATATGCGGCGGCGCACCCGCGGGGCGTGGGGTATGCCACCACGCGGTAGCCGTGCAGCATCCGGTCCACACCGTCACGAAACTCGCTGTGCACGTCGACCAGATCGCCGTCGGCGAAGCCGAGTTCGGCCAGGTCGTGGGTGTTCACGAACACCACGTGGCGGCCTTTGCGAATGCCGCGGTAGCGGTCGTCGTTGCCGTAAATGGTGGTGTTGAACTGGTCGTGGGAGCGCAGCGTCTGCAACAGCAGCCGGCCCGGCGGCCGCTGCAGGTGTTCGAGCGCGTTGACCGTGAGCCGGGCCTTGCCGGTGGGGGTGTTGAAGGTACGCGAATCCCGTGGCCCGTTCGGCAGCACGAAACCGTCGACCGCGCGGATGCGCTCGTTGTAATTCTCACACCCCGGCACCACCCGGGAAATATGTTCCCGGATGCCGTCGTAATCGCGCTCGAAGCCCTTCCAGTCCACGTCGACCCGGTCGGCCAGTACCGCCCGGGCCAGGCGGCAGATGATCGCCACCTCCGAGAGCAGGGTGCCGGCGACGGGCGTGACCACGCCGCGGGACGGGTGCACGGCGCAGACGGTGTCCTCAACCGAGACGAACTGTTCGCCGCTGAGCTGGGCGTCGACCTCCGTGCGTCCGAGGCAGGGCAGGATCAGCGCCGCGGCACCCGTGACCACGTGGGATCGGTTGAGTTTGGTGGAGACCTGCACCGACAGGTCGGTGGCCCGGGCGGCGGCCTCGACCACGGCGGTGTCCGACATGGCGCCCACGAAGTTGCCACCGAGGCTCATCCACACTCGGATTCGGCCATCCCGCATGCCGCGCACGGCATCGACGGCGTCCACGCCGTGCGCGCGCGGCGGTTCGAAACCGAACTCCGCCTGCAATGCGTCGAGAAAGGCCGGCGGCATCTGCTCCCAGATACCCATGGTGCGGTCGCCCTGCACGTTGCTGTGCCCGCGAATGGGCGACGCCCCGGCACCGGGTTTGCCGATGTTGCCGCGCAGGAGAAGCAGGTTGATGATCTCCTTGATGGTCGCGACAGCGTGCTTGTGCTGGGTCAGTCCCATCGCCCAGGTGATGATCACCCGGTTCGCGGCTATGTATCGGGCGGCCAGTTCGTCGATCGCGCGAGCGCTCAGGCCGGTGGCGGCGCTCACCTCCCGGTCGTCGAGCCGGGCGAGGTGGTCGCGCAGGTCGGCGAGCCCGTCGCAGTGCGCGGTGAGAAAAGCGTGATCGAGCACCGTGCCCGGGTGCGCTTCCTCGGCCTCGAACACACGCTTACTGAGTGCCTGCAGCAGGGCCATATCGCCGCCGAGGCGCACCTGCAGGTACTGGTCGGCGATGTCGGTGCCGTGCCCGACCAGTCCCTTCACCCGCTGGGGGTTCTTGTAGCGGCGCAGGCCGGCTTCCGGCAGCGGGTTCACGGCCACGATCTGGGCGCCGTTCTCTTTGGCCGCTTCGAGCGCGGTCAGCATGCGCGGGTGGTTGGTGCCCGGGTTCTGCCCCATGATGATGATCAGGTCGGCTTTGCCGAAGTCGTCATAACCGATGGTGCTCTTGCCGATGCCCACGGTCTCCCCCATGGCCCAGCCGGTGGATTCGTGGCACATGTTCGAACAGTCCGGCAGGTTGTTGGTGCCGAAGGCCCGCACGAACAGCTGATACACGAAGGCGGCCTCGTTCGAGGCCCGGCCGCTCGTGTAGAAGGCTGCCTGATCGGGCGAGTCGAGGCCGTTCAGGGCGGTGGCGATGACCTGAAAGGCGTCGTCCCAGCTGATCGGTTCGTAGTGGTCTTTGCCGGCCGGCTTGTAGACGGGTTCCACGAGGCGACCCTGCATACCCAGCCAGTACTCGGTCTTCTCGTTCAGCTCGGCGAGCGCATGTTGCGCCCAGAAATGTGACGGCACCGTCACCGGGGTCGCCTCCCAGGTCACGGCCTTGGCCCCGTTCTCGCAGAATTCGACGACGCTGCGGTGAGGCGGGTCCGGCCACGCGCAACTCATGCAGTCATAGCCGTCTTTCTGGTTCAGGGCCAACAGGGTCCTGGCCGTGCGGCGCACGCCCATCCGGGCAACGGCGGGCGGCAGCGAGTGCAGCACCCCGGGCGCACCGGCCGCCCAGGATTTGGGCGGGCCGACCTCGACGTGGTCGTCGGTCAGGTCGGCCACGGCGTCGTTGTCGGCTGCGGCGGCTGCGGCCGCTGCTGCGGGGGTGCGGTCAGCGCACATATCGCCCTCCTCGGGTCGGTTCGGGTCGGTTCGGTTCGGTTCGGTTCGGTTCGGTTCGGTTCGGTTCGGTGCGGGCGGTGCGGTCAGATCAAGTCTGACCCGCTTCACGCTGCAGGTCTAGGGTCTCTCACGCCCCTGCGGCCTCAACCGTGCCGGAGTACCGTGTCGGGTATGACACCTCCTTCTCACGCGTCTCTGGTCAGCGCCACTTTCGTGAAACTCACCGAGGCGTTGGCGGGCGACTATGACGCCCTGGCGGTGCTGCACACTCTGGTGGAACAGTCCGTGCAGCTGCTCGACGCCACGGCGGCCGGGCTACTGCTGGCCGATGCGCACGGCCAGCTGCATCTGGTCGCGTCATCGAGCCGGCAGAGCGAACTGCTGGAACTGCTGCAGTTGCACGCCGGCGTCGGCCCGTGCCTCGAGGCCTACCGAACGGGCCGGGTCGTCACGGTGCGCGATCTCCGCACAGACGAACGCTACCGGGAGTTCGGTGCGGCGGCCCTGGCGCAGGGTTTTGTCTCGGTCCACGCCGTTCCCATGCGCGCGGGAGCCGCCACGATCGGTGGCCTGAACCTGTTTCGCTCCGAGCCGGGCCTGTTGACGGAGGACGATGCCGCTATCGCGCGAGCCCTTGCCGACGTGGCCACGATGAGCATCGTGAAGGAACGCACCGCCCGCCAGAACGCGATCACGAATGAGCGGCTGCAGCGGGCGCTGACCAGTCGCATCCTCATCGAACAGGCCAAGGGCGTGATCGCCCAGGGCAACACCATCACCATGGATGAGGCCTTCAACCGGCTGCGCGCCCACGCCCGGTCGCACAACATCACCGTGCAGTCCAGCGCGGAAAGCGTCGTTAACCGGCTGCTGCAGCTGTGACCGGGCACGCCTGCTCAGGCTTCGATCGAGCCCGGTTCTGCCCCTCACGGCCGGTTCAGGCCGGTTCGGGGCCGCTCTCGACGAGGTAGAGCCGCTGGGTCGACCGGGTCATCGCCACGTAGAGGGCGCCGGCGCCGCGTGCGGACGCCGCCAGGATCGCCGGCGCGTCGACCACGATCACCGCGTCGAATTCCAGCCCCTTGCTCTCATACGGGGTCAGCAGCGCGATGTCCCGGCTGAGGCCCTGCACGCCGAGCCCCACGGCGGTGCCGAATGCGGCGGCGAGGTGCTCGTGCAGCGCGCCGATCCCGGCATCGACGACGATCACCGCGAGGGTGCCGGCCTCGGGCAGGGCGCGGTCCCGCGCAATGGCGGCGATGACGTCCGTGACCGTTTCGACCGGCCACCTGCTGGAGCGCACTGCGCGGCTCGAGGTGATCGGCAGTCCGTGACGGCGGGCCTCGGCTTCGGCCACGGCGGCGATCTGGCTGGGGGTGCGGTAGTTCACGGTGAGCTCTTCCAGGCGCCAGCGGTCCTGCTCGAACGAAGAATCCAGAATCGGCTGCAGGGCGTCTTCCCAGCTGCGGGCAGCGGATGCCGAGGCCGCCTGGGCGATGTCGCCCACGATGGTGAAGCTGCGTCGGGGCCCGCGACGCAGCAGCAGCCGCCACTGCATGGGCGACAGCTCCTGCGCCTCGTCGACAACGACGTGCCCGTACGTCCAGCTGCGGTCGTGCGCGGCACGATCGGCCGTGCTCACCCGTTCGCCCCGCTCGGCGAAGCCGTCGGCGAGGGCTTCGGCGGTGACCAGCCCGCCCACGCGCATATTCGCGATGGCCGCTTCGGCGTTCTCGAGGTCATGGGCGCGGGCGGCCTGCTCGGCCCGGTTCTTCGCCTCGTTGACGGCGGTGTACTCGCCGAGAAGCTCCGCAGCCTCGTCGAGCAGCGGAATGTCGGCGACGCTGAGTTCGGCGTCGCGCGGGCGGGCCAGCAGGGCGCGCTGCGCCGCGGTCCAGCCGGGCGTGATCTCGGCGAGCCACTCTGGTCGGGCGTACAGGTCGCGCACGAGCTTGTCGGGAGTGAGGGGCAGCCACGCCGTGTTCAGTGCGACCCGCACGTCATGGCTGGTGCGCAGGTCTTCGCGCAGCATCGGCAGGTCGGACTCGTCGAGGGACCGGCCACGGCGCTGCAGCTCGGCGAGCAGGTCCCGGGCGAGGGCGGCCAGGGCGTTCTTCACGAACACGACGCGGGCCTCGTTGTGCGGCCGCCCGGTGCTGCGGGCCTGGTGCACGGCGTTCTGGATCACCTGCGGGTGGAGAGTGAGCGGGTCGCCGTCGACGACGAGCCGGGTCGGCGCGGTGGGAACACGCTGCCGGGAGCGCACGGCACGCCCGATCAAGTCGGCCATCAGGGTCTCGCCCTTCAGCGCCGCGACGTCGGGGGCATCTTCCCGGGTGGCTTCGACGCCCGGGTAGAGCTGGCCGACGGAGGCCAGCACGACCCCGGTCTCCCCCAGCGAGGGCAGCACCGCGTCGATGTACTGCAGGAACGACCGAGACGGTCCCACGATGAGCACGCCGGAGTTCTGCAGCCGGTCTCGGTGCGTGTAGAGCAGGTACGCGGCGCGGTGCAGTGCCACGGCGGTCTTGCCGGTGCCCGGTCCGCCCTGCACGACGAGCACGCCGTTCAGTCCGGAGCGGATGATGCGATCCTGCTCGGCTTGAATGGTCGAGACGATGTCGGACATCTGGCCGGTGCGCTGCGCGGACAGGGCCGCGAGCAGGGCGCCCTCGCCTTGGTGCAGGGTGTCGGCGGTGTCGCCCTCGAGCAGGGTCGGGTCGAGCACCTCATCGTCGATACGGGTCACGGTGCGCCCCTGCGAGGTGAGGTGCCGCCGGGAGCGGGCGCCGAGCGGGGTCGCCGCCGTGGCCTGGTAGAACGCGCTCGCCGACGGCACCCGCCAGTCCAGCAGAAGCGGATGCTGGTGGTCGTCCCGCAACCCGACCCGGCCGATGTAGCGAAAAACGGGGTCGCCGGTGGCGGGATCGGGGGCGGTCTCGAGCCGGCCGAAGGCCAGGCGGTCCGCGACCTCCCGCAGCTGCATGATGCGGTCTTCGTACAGGCGGGCCAGGGCGTCGCGTTCAGACTTGGCCTGGTGGTTGCCGCCGACGGTGATCGCGCGCACCGCCGTGAGCTGCTGCACGGCCTCCGCCTGGAGGGCGTCCAGGCGCGCGTACAACGCGCTGACATAGCCCTGCTCGCGCTGAAGTTCCTGATCGACCACGGACAACCCCCTAAACCCAAAATCCAAGTTTAGCCGCCGTAACGTTGCCGGGCCCGCCGCACGGCGCCCGGGGTGGGTCAGCTCGGCGAGATCCCGGCAGGCGGTTCAGGCACGTCGCCCGACACCAGCCGCACCACCTCGTCGGCACATCCCCAACTCATGGTGACTCCGGATCCTCCGTGGCCGTAACAGCAGACGATCCGACGCCCCTCCTGCCGCAGCGCCTGCACGCGCACGGCGCTGCGGAACGGGCGCAGTCCGACTTTTTCTTCGAGCACCTCGGCCTCCACCAGCGCGGGCAGCAGGGCTCGGGCACGGTGCAGAATCGCGGCGGTGGTGGCCGGGTCGGCATCCGTCTGCCAGCTGCCGGCTTCGGTGGTGCCGCCGCAGATCACATCTGTGCCGCGCGGAAAGATGTACAGCATTCCCTGCGGGTTCTCATCATCCATGATCCAGTCCGTCAGTCCGGGGTTGCTCAGTCGCACCACCTGTCCGCGAACCGGCGTCATCTCGTCGTCCGCCATCAACCGCGCCGATCCGAGTCCTGCCGCCACGACAATCGTTTCACTGCTCGGGTCGATGTCGTGCAGGCGATCGACGTGCTCCCGCCGAAAACGGATGCCGGCAGCCCGGCACTGCTGCTCGAGCCATGGCAGGTAGCGGGTCATCTTCACGAACGGCAGAGTGCACACGGTGCCGGCAGAGGCCCCGCCGAGGAGTTCGTCAGGGGTGGCGTCACGGCTCCGGTCGAGAGCCGCCGTCCACCAGTCCCGGCGCGGTTCGCTGCGATACAGCGCGATGCCGGCGTTCAGGGTGACTCCGGTGTCGGGGTCATGGGAAAGCTCTTCGAAGACTGCGGAGGATTCCCGTGCCCAGCCCAGCACGGCCTTCTCGGGTGCGGCTTCGAAGGGCAGCCACAGTGCGGCGGAGACCGCCGAACAGGTTTCAGCGGGCGGTGCCGCGGCGACAACGGTGACCGCATACCCGGCGCGGGCCAGCTGCAGGGCGCAGGTGAGCCCGATGACGCCGCCGCCGATGACGGTGACGGTTCCCGCGAGCGTGCCCATATCGTGCGTTACCGCTCGCGTTCGGCGTGCAGGGCGCTGGCCACGATGAGGTCCTGCCAGCCCATGCCGACGCTCTTGAACAGGGCGGGGCCCGAGCGTGGTGCGGCGCCCGTGCGGGCCAGGTCGCTGAGGGTCTGCAGCTTGGCCGGGTCGATGCAGCCGTGCTCGATGCCGATGACCACGTCGCCGGCTTCCCGCAGGGCAGTGTCGACGTCTTCGACGTAGACGACGCTGCGTGACGCCAGCAGGTCGTCGGTTTCGCGGGAGAGGGGGTCGTGCGAACCCATGGCAACCACGACCGCGTCGTCGCGCACCAGGCCGCCGGGGAACAGCGGTTCACTCGAGCTCGTGCAGCAGACCACGATCTGTGCGTCGCCGACGTCGGCGGCGACGCCGACCGCCGCGTCGAAGCCTTCGGAGCGCAGCGTGGCGACCAGCTCGGCGGCACGCGGCGCGGAACGGCCGACGATCGTGACCGTGCGGAGGGTGCGTACGGCCGCGACGGCCCGCACATGATACAGCGCCTGCGGTCCGGTGCCGAAGACGATCAGGGTGCCGGCATCGGTGGGCGCCAGCAGGTCCACGCCCAGCGCCGACACGGCCGGCGTGCGCACCAGGGTGAGGGCGATGCCGTCGATGAGGGCGACCGGGCGCAGGGTGTTCGATTCAAAGAGGAGGTAATTGCCCTGGATGCGGGGCAGGTTCTGGGCCGGGTTGTCGGGGGCGACCGTGAGGATCTTCACGCCCGCATAGTCCCCGAACTCCCCCGGCATCAGCAGAAAACTTCCCCGTTCCAGCGGAATGTTTCCGCGGGCGGGCGTTGCGTGCGGGTCAAGGCCCGCACGCAACGCCGTGGCCAGGGCGAGAACGGCACTCCTCATCGAGAGGCCTTCGTGCACCTGCTCCGATGTGATCAAGGCGATGTGCGGAGTCGTCGTCATAGACATGCGTTGTACCGTTCTCTCTGCTGTGTGCGTGCTGTTGTGTGAAAGCCGCCGGTGTGGCTGCGGGCGTGCCCGCGGGCGGGTCGGGTTACTCGATCAGGCGCGGCTCGCCCACGTCGGCAGCCGAAGCCGGCAGGCCGTGGGTTTCGAGAATGTCGACCATTCCGCCCGACGCGTGCAGTTCGGCGATGGACGCATCGAGGGCGACGCCCATGTCGGTGTTGCCCTTGGTGTACGGGAAGCCGGTCTGGGCGGCCTCGACGGTGGCGAGCACGCGCTCATCGGGCCCGACGGTGGTCACCTCGTAGTCTGAATCGCCGAAGTTGTAGAGCGACGTCCCGAAGGCGTCCACTCCCACGTTGATGCGCCCGGACTCGATGTCCTGTTTGAGTTCGACGCTGGACGGGTAGACCTGCAGGTCCGAGCCGAGCAGAGTGCGCAGATCATCGACCCAGAGGTAACCCTCGACGGTTCCGACACTGTTGCCGACCAGGCCCTCCACGGTGGTGATGCCGGCCTCGGAGATGACACTGAACTCATCCAGGTAGTTCGGGGCGGAGAAGTTCACGATTTCCGCGCGGGCCGCGGTGCGGTACCAGTCCCCGACGGTGAGGTCGATGCGTTCACTCTCAACCGACGGGACCGCCGCGCTGTAGGTGAGGTTCACATAGTCCACGGTGAGGCAGTTGGATGCCGCGAAGGCGGACACGATGTCCACGTCGACGCCGACCGCTTCACCGTCACTGGTCGAGCTGAACGGGGGAATCTCGGTGAGGCCGACGGTCAGAACGCCGGAGTCGATGGTGGAGAAGACATGATCCGCGGTGCAATCATCGGCGACGTCAGTCGCCTCGGTGGTGCTACACGCTGCCAGGCTGGCGACAAGTCCCGCCACGAGGGCGGCGCCGGAGAAACTACGACCAAAGTTGTTCACAAGAATGTCCTATCGGTTGCTGTTGAACGGGTGCAGAGGGTTGAGTTGTGGGGTCACCGGGCGAAACTCAGATGCCGGGACATTTTTTTCTCGGTGTTCACGACGAGCCAGGACGCCGGGATGGTGATCACCGCGTACAGGAGGCCGGCCAGGATCAGCACGCTCAGGTAGTTGAACGTTGACGACCCGATCGAGTACGCCTGGCTGAGGATCTCCGGAACCGCGATGGTGAAAGTGAGCGAGGTGGCCTGGAAGATCAGGATGCTGAACCCCATGAGCGCGGGCAGCGCGATGCGCAGGCCCTGGGGTATCACCACGAAGCGCAGCGTGTCGCGCGGTGAGACGCCGAGGGTCTTGCAGGCTTCGATCTCCCCGGGGGGAACGGCCTGCAGCCCGGCGCGCAGGATCTCACTCGTGAACGCGGCTGTCGTGAGGGCCAGGGCGGAGCACGCGGCCACGAACGCGGTGAGGGTGATGCCCACGCTCGGCAGGCCGAAGTAGAACAGCTGCAGAACGACCAGGGCCGGTGCGCCACGACCGATCTCAACGAAGACGACCGACACGGTGCGCAGGGCGCGGCTCTGGTGTGAGGCCATCACGGCCAGCAGCAGGCCCACGGGCAACCCGACGAGCAGGCTCACGGCGGTGATGCGCACACTGAGCCAGAGTCCCGTGGCCAGCGCCGGAAACCAGTCAATCCAGTCCGACAGAAAACTCATCGGGACACCTTCTTTCTCAGGCTGGCGTCGAGCCTTCGGGCCAGGAGTGCCAACGGCACGCTCAAGACCAGGTAGATTCCGGCAGCGAGCAGGTACACGGTCAGACCGCCCGCATTGGAGCGGGCATCCTGGGTGGTGTAGAACACGATTTCCGTGACGCCGATGGTGGACGCGATCGAGGAATCCTTCAGCAGGCTGATGGCGTAGCTGGTCATCGACGGGACCGAGACCCGAAAGGCCTGCGGGCCGATGATCTGCCCGAAGGTGGTCCAGCGGTTGATGCCCAGGGCGTTGCCGGCTTCCCACTGGCCCACGTCCACGGCAGAGATCCCACCCCGGTAGATTTCGGCGAAGTAGGCCGCAGAGATCAGGCCGAGACCGACAATGGCCGCCATGGTGGAATCAAACCGGAACGCCCCGATGCTGACGCCGAAGTAGATGATGAAGAGCCAGACGATCGCGGGTATCCCGCGCAGCAGATCCACGATGCCGCGGCAGAGGATGCGCACCACGGCCGTTCGGGACCGCAGGCCCACGACGAGGGGCAGCCCCAGGACCGCTCCGATCGACACGGCGGCGACCGTGATCAGCAGGGTCATCGGCACGCCGAGAAGCACCGCCTGCAGATGCTGCATGAAGAGCTCCAATCCACCAATGAAGAACTGTTAACTTCAAAGGAGGAAATGCAAAGCATGAATGAAGAACTTCAAACGCTGAACATCGA
>JAWOHA010000067.1:0-2641 GCA_046496385.1 Cryobacterium sp.
CCCACATTGAATATGCTGGATGTGCCCCTCAGAAGCGGAGCGCTCTGGATAGTCGCGTTCGTGATTCTGTTTCAGCCTGAGCTGCGGAGCATCCTCACCCGGTTCGGCCGGGCGCCGGGTCTGCGGTTCCTGCTCAGGCACGGTGTTGCCGAGGAAGAGGTGGTCGCCGAGGTGGTCGAGAGCGCCAGTCAGCTGAAGCAGCGCAGGGTCGGCGGACTCATCGTGATTGAGCAGGGGCTCGGACTGCGCGAGTACGTTGAAACCGGTACCCGGCTGGATGCGAAGGTATCGGCCTCGCTGATTACTTCGATTTTCGTCCCCGCCTCGCCGTTGCACGACGGGGCGGTGATAGTCTCCGGCGATCGTCTGGTGGCGGCCGGCTGTACCCTGCCGCTCTCCGATGTGGCGTATCGTAATGGCTTCCTGGGCATGCGTCACCGCGCCGGCCTGGGCATCGCGACATTGACCGACGCAATCGCGGTGATCGTGTCCGAGTCCAGCGGCCGGATCTCGCTTGCCAGTCGCGGCAGGCTGCTGGTCGATTTGACCCCCACGCAACTCAGGTATAACATTGGCCAGTTGTTGCAAAGGAGACCTGACTAATGACAGAAAACCGGATTCGACTTGTGCTGTTCGGCGTCGTGTTCGCCATCGTGTTCGGGGCCTATCTCTACAGCGTTGCGCCCACATCTGCGTTCTGGGACTGCGGCGAGTTCATAGCGGCTTCCTACGTGCTGGGCATACCGCATCCGCCCGGCACCCCGCTGTATGTCGCGATCGGGCGTCTGTTCACCCTGTTGCCGTTGCGCCCGGAAGTCGCTTTCCGGGTCAATTTCATCTGCGTGCTGTTCGGGGCGCTGGCCTGCGCGCTGATCTACCTGATCGTCGTGCAGTTGATCACCATCTACCGGGAGCGCGACAAGCACCCCTGGCTCAAGCACGTGGCCGGTGTGTTCGGAGCGTTGATGTGCGCGTTTGCGTTCAGTTTCTGGGACAACAACGTCGAGGCAGAAGTCTACGGTCCGTCGGCGACAGTCGCGCTGGCGGTGCTTTACATGGCGATGCGCTGGCGGTTGCGGGTCGAGGCGGGCACCGGCGACAACCGTCTGGTGCTGTTGGCGGTGTTCATGCTGTTTCTGTCCACCGGGATTCACTTCACGCCGATGATTGTGGTGTTCGCGGTGCTGATTTTCTGCCTGCTGGTCAGCCGGCGAGCGATTCTGAACCTGCGGCTGTTCGAGTTCGCGTTCGGCCTCCTGACGGTGATGGCAGTCGCCGCGATGCCGTCCGGGGGCGGCGAGTCAGTTGTCTTCAAGATTTTTGTGGCCGCGGTGATGCTCGGGACGACCTTCCTGGGAATCCAGGTGATGGAGCGATCGGACTCGACCGCGTCCGTCATCTGGGGACTGGGCCTCCTGGCGGGGGGATTCCTGGCAGGTTATCTCGCCAGCCAGGGTGAGATGATGGACAACACGGTCCTGTTCCTTGCGGCACCCCTGGTGGCGTTCGTGGAGATGTGGGTGGAGACCCCGGCCCTGTTGATTGCCTTCGTGCTGCTCTACGCGGGGTATCTCTACTGGTTGCACACGAAGGGCAGACTGAGCGTGCTGTATGTCGGGATGATGCTGGGGCTGGTGATGGTTGCCAGTTCAGTGCAGTTCATCATGTACGTCCGGGCCGGGGTTGGGCCGCCGATAAACGAGGTGGACCCGTCGAACTGGCGCGACTTCGTGAGTGTGCTCCGACGCGAGCAGTATGACCCGATGCGACTGCTGCCGCGCAAAACCCAGTTCCTGACCGAGAACGACTACCGTATCGGGACCAACCCGGCCTACGGTCTCATCCGCGGGTTGTTCGAGCAGGTCAAGTTCTACCTGCGCTACTTCCTCTGGCAGTGGGGTGGGGCTCGCTTCTTCGACATATTCTCCCGGCTGAGCTGGCCGGCGTTGCTGGGGATTTTCCCGCCCCTGCTCGGGCTGTGGGGGATGTGGCACCAGTTCAAGAATGAGAAGAAGTCGTTTGTGCTGATCTTCTTCTCGTTCCTGGTCGCTTCGCTCGGCCTGATAGCGTACCTGAATCTGAAGTACTCTCCTTCCGACCCCAGGCCGCATCTGCAGTTTCGCGAGGTTCGCGAACGTGATTACTTCTATGCGTTCTCGTTCGTGTTCTACACGATATTCATCGGCGTAGGTGCCTACGCCTTTCTCTGCTGGGCGGTCGAGATGGTCAGAGGTCGATCCAAGAAGATGGTGGCCTGGGTGTTGGCCGGTGCCACCGTCGCCTACGGCTTCGTGCCGATGGTTATCAATTACCCGGATGTCACAAGGCGACACAACTGGATCCCGGCCGAGTACGGTTACAACATGCTTGTTTCCTGTCCGGGTGAGAAGACCGTGATCTTCACCAACGGTGACAACGACACGTTCCCACTCTGGTTCATGCAGGAAGTACCGTCGGAGATTGCCGACCTCGACCCGGAGTTCGGCGACAACGTCGCGGTCGCCAACCTGTCGCTGCTGAATACCTATTGGTACTGCAAGCAGCTCAAGGAGTGGGGTGCGCCGATATCATTCACGGTCGAGGAGATTGAGCGTCTGCCCCAGGGCTTCGTCGGCGACGGGAACCGGACTTTCCTGCTCAA
>JAWOHA010000112.1:0-14751 GCA_046496385.1 Cryobacterium sp.
GTCCCACCACCTGAACGGCGCCGAGGCAGAACCCCAGCACGTGCACCACAGCGGGAAGCACCACGGCGAGTTCGGCCGTGACGCTGCCCCGCTCCCCCACCGGGCGGCCGTCCGATGATGCCCGGGCAGCCCACAGGGCCCGGCTACCCCACAGTGCCCGGCTACCCCACGCTGAGCGCACGGCGCACCAGGTCGGTGAGAATGCCGCGCACCTCATCGCCACGCAGAATGACGATGAGCAGGCCGGCGAACCCGACCGCGGCCATGGTGGCCACGGCGTATTCGGCCGTGGCGGCCCCGCTCTCGTCGTAGAACAACCGTCGTCGCAGGCCGGCGCGGTGTCGTACCGGGGCGGCCGGGCGCTCGGGGCTCGGCTGCCGGCGCGGTGTGTGAAACATGAATGACTGGGGTTTCATCTCGTTGTCTCCTGTTCTCGTGGTCAATGACGTGGTGTTCTCACTCTTCTCTGCCCCGAGAACCGCGGGCCGGGCCGGGCCGTTTCGGTGGAGAACGCCTACACCGGCGTGAGTGTGGAGGAGAGCACGCTCACCAGCAGGGGAACGACTCCCACCAACATGAACGCCGGCAGCACGCAGACTCCGAGCGGCAGCATGAGCGTCACGCCGAGCGCCGCCGACCGGCGCTGCCCTTCGGTGCGGGCGTCTTGACGGCACTGCTCGGCCTCACTGCGCAGCAGCTCCGCGGCCGGCACGCCCGCCCGCACCGCCAGGGCGAGCACTCGGCTGACCAGGGCACCTTCGGCGCCGTCGGCTTCGTCGGCTTCGTCAGCACGGCCGCCACGGGCGGTGCCCGGCGTCGCGAAGTTCTCAGTGGCGGCCGTCACCAGGGCGCGGGCCCGGTCCACAGACCCGCCGCCGGCGAGGGCGATCGCCATGAGGTCCAGATGCAGTCCGGGAGCGGGCCGGGTCTTCTGCGCCCGGGCCAGCAGCTTGCGGTTCCACCGGCCGGCAACGACCAACAGGCCCGACCCCAGGCCCAGGCAGACCAGACCGGGCAGTGTGAACAGCAGCGTCTGCAGGGCGTTGAAGCCCATGGTGGCGCCGAGCAGAATACCCACCAGCGGCAGCAGCATGACCATGCGGGCCGTCGCGGCCGGTCCGGCCAGTGCGACCGAGAAATCCCGGTGCAGCTGAGCGAGATCGCGAAAAGACCGCGCCAGCTGGCGCAGGCACCCGGCCAGGGGCGCCCCGGAGTCGGTGGCCACCTGCCACGCGGCGGCCAACCCGAGCCAGGCCTCGCCGATCTGCCCGCCGAGGTCACGGGCCTCGGCGGCCACGGCGTCGGCCACGCTCTCGCCGCGCGCCCCCGCGGCGGCGGCCGCCCGCAGCACCCGCTCGGTGGTCACGTCGATGTGCCCGGCAGAATCCCGCGCGAAACCCCGCGCCGCCCACCACGCGAAAGACCGGCGTCGCACGGGGGCCGCGGCCGGGTTCTCGCCGTGCGGCGCGCCCGGTTCGGGCAGCAGATAGCTCCACGCCGAGGCCGGTGAGACGCCCGCGGCGAGCAACACCGCCAGCCGTTGTGCGACCGTGGCGACCGTGGCGAGCGGCGTGCCCGCTGCCCGCCGGGCCGAGGCGCCCCTCATAGCGCCGTCACCACGAGTCGGTCACGGTCATCGAGCGCGAATCTGCCCAGCTGGGTGAGGCGACGCACGCCGTTCTGTCGCTCCAGATGCAGCACCAGATCGATGGCGCTCACCGTCTGGCGGGCCACCGCCACCGGGCTCATGCCGGCGAGCGCGCCGAGCGCTTCCAGCCGAGCGGGCACGTTCTGCACCGAGTTGGCGTGCAGGGTGCCCGCGCCGCCGTCGTGGCCGGTGTTCAGCGCGGCCAGCAGCTCCCGAATCTCGGCTCCGCGGCACTCGCCCACCACGAGCCGATCGGGCCGCATGCGCAGGGCCTCCCGCAACAGGCTGTCGAGGCCCACCCGGCCGGCGCCCTCGAGGTTCGGCTGGCGGCTTTCGAGGGCGACCACGTGCGGGTGCGCGATGCGCAGCTCCGCCACGTCTTCGATCATCACGATGCGCTCGTGCCCCGGCGCCTCGCCCAGCAGCGCCGCGAGCAGCGTGGTCTTGCCGCTTCCCGCCGCCCCGGTGATGAGCAGGTTCGCCCGCCCGTGCACCGCGGCGACGAGCCGCTCCGCCACGGCGGATGCCTGCTCCGGCGGCCCGCAGAGCCCGCCGGCCACGAGGGCGGCCAGGCTGAGCCGCTGCGCGTGCGGCAGCCGTATGGACAGCAGCGTTCCCGTGCTCGAGACGGGCGGCAGCACGGCGTGCACGCGGATCCCGTCGGCCAGGCGCACATCGACGCAGGGGCTGGCCTCGTCGATGTGCCGGCCACCGAGCGACACCAGCCGCACCGCGATTCGGCGCAGGCCCACTTCGTCGCAGCGCCACGCGGCACGATGCACCGGGCCTGACCCCGTGTCGACGAAGAGCCCGGCCGCACCGTTCACGAACAGGTCGGTCACGCCCGGTTCGGCCGCGAACACCGCCAGCTCTCCCAGCACCGAGACGTCGGCCAGCACCGGGGCGTCGGCCAGCACCGAGGCGTCGGCCAGCACCGAGACGTCAGCCAGCACCGAGGCGTCGGCCGCCACCGGGGCGTCGGCCAGGGCCGTGGGTGGGGGCAGGGTCGCGAGTGGAGACGGTGGCGTGGCCGGGGGCGTGGCCGGGGGCGGCGCGGCAGGGGCCCGCCGGGTCGCCACGGCCCGCGCCGACGGCACCGCTACGAAAGGTTCGACCATGCGCCGAGACTAAATCGCGCCCCCGCCCCGCGGTGCGGACGCACCGAATCGGTGCGGAACGACAGCGGGCCGGCACCTGTGCAGAACGCCGCTCGCGGCGTCGCCGGCCCCGGAACGGCGCACGACACACCGTCCAGGTCGCAGCGCACGGTGCGATCTGCCTGATTCAACCCCCGAAATCTGACGGGCGAGACCCGCCGCGTGGGCGCGGGGCGCCGTGAAGCGCGGCCCCCAGTACAGGGGTCGCGCGCCGGGCTCCGCAGCACCGCCTGCACGGCACCGCGCCAGGCGGCAAAAACACGCTCTGGTCAGCCAAAAAATAAGGGGCGGCACCTATTGGGGGGAACAGGTGCCGCCGAGCATCACGCCGATTGGGGGGAACCAGACGCGATGCCGGCCCAAACTTTCGTTCGGACATGAGTTAGTGTACGCGGCAATTCTGTGCGCGCAAGTCATTGAGGGTCCCCCTTAAGGAGGACGCAGCACCCCCGTTCGCGGTACAGCCTGTGTTGCGGGCTTTTTCGGCCCTGAATCAGTTTGTTTTGTAGCCACACGGCCGCGGTATGGTTCTGTCATGGCTGGCCATATGTCCGCAGCCACTTTTCGCAAAGGAGCGACACCGTATGAGCGCGCAGATTGATCACCTTCTCAACGAAGACCGCCGATTCGCCCCGAGCCCCGAGTTCGCCGCGGCGGCCGACGCCAGCCCGGAACTCTACGCCGACGCCAAACAGGACCGCCTAGGTTTTTGGGCTGATCAAGCCAGAGAATTGTTGCATTGGCACACCCCGTTCACGAAGACCCTGGACTGGACCGACCCGCCGTTCGCGAAATGGTTCGAAGACGGTGAACTCAACGTGGCCTACAACTGCCTCGACCGGCATGTGCTGGCCGGCAATGGCGACCGTGTTGCCCTGTATTTCGAGGGTGAACCCGGCGACTCGCGCTCCTTCACCTACGCCGAGCTCACTGCCGAAGTAAAGCGCGCTGCGAATGTGCTGCTAAAACTCGGCGTGAACGCCGGGGACCGTGTCGCCATCTACCTGCCGATGATTCCCGAAGCCGTGATCTCGATGCTCGCCGTGGCCCGCATCGGAGCCGTGCACTCGGTCATCTTCGGCGGGTTCAGCGCCGAAAGCCTGCGTTCCCGCATCGATGACGCCAACGCCGTACTCGTGATCACCGCCGACGGCGGCTACCGCAAGGGCAAGATCAGCGCCCTCAAGCCCGCCGTCGACGCCGCCCTGCAAAGCGGCGACTCCTCGGTGCGCAACGTGCTCGTGGTCAAGCGCACGGGCCAGCCGGTGGAATGGAACGGGCGCGACCTGTGGTGGACCGACGAGATGGCATCCGTCCCGGCCGAACACGAAGCCCTGCCCTTCCCGGCCGAGAACCCCCTCTTCATTCTGTACACCTCGGGCACCACCGGCGCGCCCAAGGGCATTCTGCACACCAGCGGCGGGTACCTCGTTCAGGGGGCGTTCACGCACAAGAACGTCTTCGACCTCAAGCCCGAAACCGACGTCTACTGGTGCACCGCCGACGTCGGCTGGATCACCGGTCACAGCTATGTGGCCTACGCGCCGCTCGCCAACGGCGCCACCCAGGTTCTCTACGAAGGCACCCCGGATTCCCCGCACACGGGCCGCTGGTGGGAGATCATCGAGAAGTACAAGGTGAGCATTCTCTACACGGCGCCCACCGCCATTCGCACCTTCATGAAACTGGGCCGCCAGATTCCGAAGAAGTTCGATCTGTCCAGCCTGCGCGTGCTCGGCTCGGTCGGGGAACCCATCAACCCGGAAGCATGGATGTGGTACCGCGAGGTGATCGGCAACAACCTCACCCCGGTCGTGGACACCTGGTGGCAGACCGAGACCGGCGCCATCATGGTCTCAGCGCTGTCGGGTCTCACCGAGACCAAGCCCGGCGCGGCCCAGGTCGCCATCCCCGGCGTCACCCTCGATGTTCTCGATGACGACGGCCAGCACGTGGGCCACGGCAACGGCGGACTGCTCGTGGTCACCGAACCCTGGCCGGCCATGTTGCGCGGCATCTGGGGAGACCCGGCACGCTTCAAGGAGACCTACTGGGACAAGTTCGAGGGCACCACGGGAGCGAAAGACGGCCCGCTGTACTTCGCCGGCGACGGCGCCCGCCTCGACGACGACGGTGACATCTGGCTGCTCGGCCGCGTCGACGACGTGATGAACGTCTCGGGGCACCGCCTCTCCACCGCCGAGATCGAGTCGTCGCTCGTGGCCCACCACCTCACCGCCGAGGCCGCCGTCGTGGGCGCCAGCGACGAGACGACCGGGCAGGCCGTGGTGGCCTTCGTGGTCATCAAGTTCAGCCAGGCCGAGGAGGCCTCGCACGAGGACATCACCGCCGTGCTGCGCGCGCACGTCGCCGCGCAGATCGGTGCGATCGCCCGCCCGCGCGAGGTCTTCATCGTCGAAGAGCTGCCCAAGACCCGCTCGGGCAAGATCATGCGCCGTCTGCTGCGCGACGTGGCCGAGGGCCGCGAGGTCGGCGACACCAGCACCCTGGCCGACACCTCGGTGATGAACATCATCGCGGCGAAGATGCGCCCCGAACCCGCAACGACGGTCATCTCGTAACGCACCGCACCTACGCAGAACGTCCCGCGACAGCCAGGCTGTCGCGGGACGTTCTGCGTATGGTGTGCGGTGTGCGGTGGGCGTTACGCGCTCGCCTCAGGCGAAGGTGACGATGAGCTCCACCTCGACGGGGGCGTCCAGCGGCAGCACGGCCACGCCCACGGCCGACCGGGCGTGCACGCCGATCTCGCCGAAGATCTGCCCGAGCACGTCAGACGCGCCGTTGATGACACCGGGCTGCCCGGTGAAGCCGGGATCGGATGCCACGAACCCGGTGACCTTGACGACCTGCGTGATGCGATCGAGCGACCCGATGACGCTCTTGACGGCGGCCAGTCCGTTCAGGGCGCTCTGTCGGGCGTACCCCTGCGCCTCCGCCGCCGAGACCTGACCCGGGCCGTCACCGACCTTGCCGGTGGCCGGCAGCGCCCCGTTGAGCATGGGCAGCTGGCCTGAGGTGAACACGGTGTTACCGGCCACGACGGCCGGAACATAGTTCGCCACGGGCGGCACCACGGTGGGCAGGCTGATCTGCAACTCGGCCAGTCGGGCCTCGATGCGTGACACCTAGGCGCCGCTCGTGGCGTTCAGCGGCCGCTTGAGGTACGCGACGAGGCCGCCTTCCGGTCCGGTGACGACCTGCACGAGTTCCCACCCGTCACTGCCCCAGTTGTTCAGAATTGCGGCCGTGTTGTGAATCATCAACGGCGTGGTGAGGTACTCCCAGGTGGTCATGCGTCTCCTAATTGAGGCTGTTTTGCAGAATTGTCCCTTACGCTCAAGTGTATGTCTGCCAAAAATCGTACGGTGAGCGGGGCCCTCGGCGGCTTTCTCGGCTTCGTTGGAATGAGCGTCGTCGCCGGTGTTCTCGTCACTGCCGCGGTCACTCCCGCCCTTGCCGTGTCCGGCATGGCGGCGACCAACACCATCAATGTGTTTGAGACGCTGCCGGAGTATCTGTCCATTGACGAGCTCAGCCAGAAGAGCAACATCTACGCCACCCAGAGCGACGGCACCGACGTGCTGCTGGCATCCTTCTACGAGCAGAACCGCGTGGAGGTCGGCTTCGACCAGATCAGCGACTTCGCCAAGAACGCCGCGGTCTTCGGCGAGGATCCTCGCTTCTACGACCACGGCGGCATCGACCTGCAGGGCACCACGCGCGCCGCGGTCAGCCTCATCGCGCCCGGAGTGGGCAGCGGCGGCGGCGGCTCCTCCATCACCCAGCAGTACGTGAAGAACGTGCTGGTGCAAAAATGTGAGCAGCTCGACGACACGACCGCGATCGGCGCCTGCTACTTCGAAGCCACCCAGGAGACCATCGAACGCAAGCTGGCCGAGATGCGGCTCGCGATCGGGGTGGAGAAGAATTACGACAAAGAGACCATCCTCGCCGGCTACCTGAACATCGCCGGCTACGGCGGCACGGTGTACGGCATCGAATCGGCCGCCAACTACTACTACAACACCAGCGCCGAGGAGCTCAGCCTGCCGCAGGCCGCGAGCCTGGTGGCCATTGTGAACAACCCGCAGCGTTTTCAGCTGGACCGCCCCGACAGCGAAACCAACGGCGCCGCGAACGGCTACGCCGCCAACAAGGATCGCCGAGACTACATTCTGGGCGAGATGCTCGAATACGAGAGCATCACCCCGGAAGAGCACGACGCCGCCATCGCGACGGTCATCGAGCCGGTGATCACCGCGCCGAGCACCGGATGCCAGACCGCCGGCAGCAACGCGTTCTTCTGCGACTACGTGACCAAGATTCTGCTCAACGACGAAACCTTCGGCGAGACCGCCGAGGAACGCGCCGGCAACTTTCGCCGCGGCGGTTTCAACGTGTACACCAGCATCGACCTCGACCTGCAGGCGGCCGCCGTGGCGACGATGCTCGAGAACGTGCCCTCCACCTACCCGGGCTGGGACGTGGGCGCCGTGATCTCGAGCGTGGAGGTTGGTACCGGCCGGGTGCTCGCGATGACCCAGAACAAGGAGTACAGCCAGGACCCCAGCCTGGACTCCTCCGGCGCCGCCCTCACCAGCCTGAACTACAACACCGACCAGAACTACGGCGGCTCGAGGGGCTTTCAGCCCGGCTCGACCTACAAGGTGTTCACCCTGGCGGAGTGGCTCAAGGAGGGGCACACCCTCAACGAACGCGTCGACTCCCGCCGCAAGGCCACCTGGGGCGACTTTCAAGACAGCTGCCTCGGCGTGCAGAACTACGACGACGACCCGAAGCCTTTCAACCCCGGCAACGACGCCAACGAGCCCGGCGCCAACTACAGCGCTCTCGAGTCCACCGAAGGCTCCATCAACACCGGTTTCATCGGCATGGCGAAAGAACTCGACCTGTGTGGC
Organism: Cryobacterium sp.; assembly: GCA_046496385.1. GTDB lineage: Bacteria > Actinomycetota > Actinomycetes > Actinomycetales > Microbacteriaceae > Cryobacterium. The sequence goes on from JAWOHA010000112.1 coordinate 7,749, forward strand.
ATCCGCCAGACCGCCGAAGCCTTCGGCGTGCACCGTGCCGACGGCAACACCCTCGGCCAGAACGCCGCCTCCGTGCTCGGCACCGAAGGGATCGCCCCGCTGACCATGGCCGCCGCCTTCGCCGGCATCGCCAACAACGGCGAAACCCACAGCGCCGTCGCCATAGACCGCTTCGTGAGTGTGGACGGGGAGGAGCTGCCCGTGCCGGAGTCGACCGTCACGCAGTCGGTGGAACCCGGCGTCGCCGCCGGCCTGGCCTACGCCATGCAGCGCGTGATGACCGACGGCACCGCGCGGTCGTCTTACTACGGCACCTCCCCGCAGGTGCCGATGATCGGCAAGACCGGCACCACCGACTTGAGCAAGGACACCTGGATGAGCGGGGCCAGCAGCAAGGTCGCCACCGTCGCCGGTGTCATGAACGTCAGCGGCAACGCCCGCAGCCAGCGCAACACGCGTTTCGCCAGCGGACGGGCCTCCGATGCCCGTCACCGCATGTGGCCCGACGTGATGAGCGTCGCCAACGCCAAGTACGGCGGAGACGACTTCGCCGAAGCGAACACCGATGTGTTGCAGGCAGCTCAGATCACCGTGCCCGATCTGCGCGGCCAGTCCATGAGCGCCGCGAAGGCAGCCCTCGAGGCGGCCGGCTTCTTCTTCTCCGACGGCGGCGCCGTGAACTCCTCGCTGCCCACCGGAACCGTGGCCCGCACCAATCCGGCCGGCGGCAACACCGCGATCCGGGGAACGCGCATCACGGTCACCTCCAGCAACGGCGCCGGGGTGCAGGTTCCCTCGGTGACCAACAGCACCGAAGCGGCCGCGCGCGCCACACTCACCGGGGCGCCGTACAACTTCGCCGTCACCACCACGGTGCAAGACGTCACCGATCCCGCGCAGGAGGGCCGGGTGCTCGCCATCCGACCGGGTTCCGGTTCGGCGGCCGCCACGGGCGACGCCGTGACGATCGTGGTCGGCCGTCTGGTGGCCGAGCCCGAGCCTGAGCCTGAGCCCGATTCCGAGTCCGATTCCGATTCCGAGTCGAATCCGGAGTCCCCGACGCCTCCGGGCCTCGAGGGCAGACCCGGGCCGAACGATGAGGACTAGACCGATGACACGCACCCGAACCCGCAGCGGGGCATCCGTCACCGGTCGCTCGATCGGCGGCGCGGCGCTGCTGCTCGGCAGCCTCGGGCTCGGAGCGTTCGCCTGGGGATCCCTCGTGGAACGGCGCCGGTTCAGCTTGCGCGAGGTGACCGTTCCCGTGCTCGCGCACGGGTCGGCGCCGATCCGGGTGCTGCACATCTCCGACCTGCACATGGCGCCCTGGCAGCGCGACAAGCAGGACTGGGTGCGCGGCCTGGCCCGGCTGAACCCCGACCTCGTGGTGAACACCGGAGACAACCTCGGCCATGCCGACGCCATCGCCGGGGTGGCCTACGCCCTGGAGCCCTTCCGCGGCGTGCCCGGCGTCTTCGTGAACGGCTCCAACGACATGCTCGGCCCTGAGATGAAGAATCCGCTGCGGTATTTCCTCGGCCCGTCCACCCGCCGCGACACTGAGACGAATGCCTCCGGCGCAGACTCCGGGTCGGGCCACGACAAGCTCGACCTGGCCAGCCTGCACGCCGTTTTCACCGACCTCGGCTGGACCGACATCAACAACGCGGCCGAGTCGATGACCATCGGTGAAACCCACATCGAGTTCTTCGGTGTCGACGACCCGCACATCGGCAATGACCGGCTGGACCTGATCACCCGCGCCATCGACGACCTGCGCGCCAACGATCCCCTCGCCGACGAAGGCTGGTCGGGCCGCAACGCCGCCGCGCGCTCCACGCTCACCATCGGGGTGGCGCACGCACCGTACCAGCGCATTCTGAACTCCTTCGTGAACCACGGCGCCCAGCTCATTCTCGCCGGGCACACCCACGGCGGGCAGGTCTGCGTGCCCGGCTTCGGCGCGCTCGTGACCAACTGCGACATTCCCCGCCGCCAGGTGAAGGGCCTCAGCCTCTGGAACCTCGGCCTGCGTACCGCGTTCCTCAACGTGTCGGCCGGTATTGGCACCTCGATCTACGCGCCGGTGCGCTTCGCGTGCCCGCCGGAGGCGACGCTGCTCACCCTCACCGCGGAGTAGCGCCGCTCGTGCGACACGCGCAGGCGACACCCCGTGTCGCACGAGCGGCCAAACGGGCCTATACTGATCAAGGCCCACGGGCCATCGGGGTATGGCGCAGCTTGGTAGCGCGCGTCGTTCGGGACGACGAGGTCGCAGGTTCAAATCCTGTTACCCCGACAGTGAAAACCCCCACTCTGTTCAGAGTGGGGGTTTTTTGTTCCCCTCCGCCACCCCGCTACCCCGCTGGCACCGCTCCGGCTCTCCCAGCTTCGACTCACGTGTGCACACGTATTGAACGCTCCCGAACGGATGCCCATGCCTGACCCGACCCCCGTCGTCTCCCGCCGCGCCTGGCAGGCCCTCATTGTGTTGATGGCCGGCATGTTCATGGCGCTGCTCGACACGACCATCGTGAATGTGGCACTGCCCAGCATCCGCACCAGCCTCGACGCCTCCGAATCGACCCTGTCGTGGATCATTTCCGGCTACGCCCTCGCCTTCGGACTGGCGCTGATTCCGGCCGGTCGCATCGGCGACCGGGTGGGCCACAAGTGGGTCTTCTTCACCGGGCTGGCCCTGTTCACGATCGCCAGCCTCGCCTGCGGCCTGGCCCAGAACGACCTGCAGCTCATCGTCGCCCGCGTCGCGCAGGGCCTGGCCGGCGGCATCTTCGTGCCCGCCGTCACCGCCGTGATCCAGTTGATGTTCCCGCCGCAGGCCCGCGGCAAGGCGTTCGCCATTCTCGGCTCCGTCATCGGTGTCTCCACGGCACTGGGCCCCATCGTGGGAGGTCTGATCATTCAGGTCTTCGGCGAAGAGAGCGGATGGCGCCTCGTCTTCGGCGTGAACCTCCCGATCGGCATCGCGGCCCTCATCGCCGCCGTCTACCTGCTGCCCTCGGCCGCCGAGTCCCGGGCGCACGGCGGAGCCGGTGCCCTGATCGACGCCAGGAAGCCCTCCAGCGGCATCGACGGCGTGGGACTGCTGCTGCTGTCGGCGGGTCTCGTGGCTCTCCTGGTGCCGCTCATCGAGGGTCAGGACCAGGGCTGGCCGCTGTGGACCTATCTCGCCCTCGCCGCCGGGGCGCTGCTCATTGTGGCCTTCGGCGTGTGGGAAGTGCAGTACGCCAGGCGCGGCCTCAGCCCGCTGGTGCCGCCGCGGTTGTTCGCGCACCCCGCCTTCACCGGCGGTGTCATTCTCGCCCTGGTGTACTTCGCGGCGTTCACCAGCATCTTCTTCACCATCTCGATTCTGTGGCAGTCGGGCCTCGGCCACACCGCGCTGGAATCGGGGCTGGTCTCGATTCCCTTCGCGATCGGCAGCATCATCGCCGCCTCGCAGAGCGACCGGCTCACCCGGCGGCTGGGGCGCAACGTGCTCGTGCTCGGCGTGGGACTGGTCACGGTGGGCCTGATCTGGGTCTGGCTGGCACTGCTGGTGACCGAGATCGGCACCCTCACCAACTGGCACCTGCTCACACCGCTGTTCATCGCCGGCCTCGGCAGCGGGTTCTTCATCGCCCCGAACGTGCAGTTCATCGTGGCGACGGTGGAACCTACCGAAGCCGGCGCCGCCAGCGGCGTCGTGGGCGTCATGCAGCGCGTCGGCAGCGCCGTGGGCATCGCCGTGATCGGCAGCGTGTTCTTCGGCACCCTCGTCGTGGCCGGCTCCGGCCCGGCCGCAGTCGCGGAGGGGTTCACCCGCAGCGCCACCATGGCCATGGCCGTGAGCGCGGGACTGAGCGTGCTCGCCTTGCTGCTGGTCTTCGCGCTGCCCAAGCGCGTGGCCGGCCGCGGCTGACCCGGCTGTGTCCCGAAACGAGGTGATCGCCCTGACCGCTGGCAGCTCTGTGCGTCGAGACTCCATCCGTGAGCGACTGGCCCTGCACCGCATCGCCGTGGCCCTGCTGCTCGGCTACCTGCTCGCCCTGGCCCTGATCGCGTTCTGGCCCACCCCGGTGGACCGTGCCGGTCACGACAGCCTCACCCGGCTGCTGGCCTGGCTGCAGGTGCAGGGCGCCCCGGCCTGGCTCACCTACGGCCTGGTCGAATTCGGGGCCAACATCATTCTGTTCATTCCGGCGGGACTGCTCGTCGTGGTGCTGGCCGGGGCGCGGTTCTGGTGGCTGGGCCTGGTCGGCGGTTTTCTGGCCAGTTGCACCATCGAGCTCGGCCAGCTGCTGCTGCTGCCCGCGCGCACGGCATCCGCCCGGGACATCGTGGCCAACACCTCCGGAGCCCTCGCCGGCTCGATGCTGGCGCTGCTCCTGTTCGCGCTCATCGCGCTGCGCGCCCGCCGGCGTGAACGAAACGCCACCGCCGCCCGGGCCGCCCGCCCCGCCCGTGAGCGCTGACGCCTCCGCTCAGGCGGCCTCGGCGACCGTGAACTCGGCCTCGGTCTTCTGCCGCAGCTCGTCGATGCTGACGCCGGGGGCGCGCTGGCGCAGCACCAGCCCGGCGTCGGTCACGTCGAAGACCGCGAGGTCGCTGATGATGCGGTTCACGACCTTCTGACCCGTGAGCGGCAGCGTGCAGGTGGTCACGATCTTGGGCGTGCCGTCTTTGGCGTTGTGCTCGGTGAGCACCACCACGCGCGGGGTGCCGGCCACGAGGTCCATCGCGCCGCCCATGCCCTTGACCATTTTTCCCGGAATGGTCCAGTTGGCCAGGTCGCCCCGGCCCGACACCTGCATGGCGCCCAGAATGGCCACCTTCACGTGCCCGCCGCGAATCATGCCGAACGACGTGGCCGAGTCGAAGATCGACCCGCCGGTCATGACCGTCACGGTCTGCTTGCCGGCATTGATCAGGTCGGCGTCTTCCTCACCCTCGAACGGGAACGGCCCCATGCCGAGCAGCCCGTTCTCGCTCTGCAGGGTGACCTGCACCCCCTCGGGCAGGTTGTTGGCCACCAACGTGGGAATGCCGATGCCCAGGTTCACATAGTCGCCGTCGCTGAGCTCGGTGGCGGCAATGGCCGCCATCTGGTCGCGGGTCCAGGCCATGGTCAGATCTCCTTCGTGTCGTTACGCCGGTATCGGCAGGGCGCGCACGGTGCGCTGTTCAATGTCTTTCACGCGAGCGGATGCCTGCACGAGTCGCTGCACGTAGACCCCGGGGGTCACCACATCGTGCGGATCGATCTCACCGGGCGCCACAACGATCTCGGCCTCGGCGATGGTCACCCGGCCGGCCGTGGCGACGACGGGGTTGAAGTTGCGCGCCGTGTAGCGGTACACGAGGTTGCCCAGGGTGTCGGCGCGGTGAGCGTGCACGAGGGCCACATCGGCCACGATGCCGCGCTCCTGCAGGTAGGTCTCGCCGTCGAAGTCGGCGAGCACCTTGCCCTCGGCCACGAGGGTGCCCACGCCGGTCTTGGTGTAGAAAGCGGGAATGCCGGCGCCGCCGGCACGCAGCCGTTCGGCGAGGGTGCCCTGCGGGCTGAACTCCACCTCGAGCTGTCCGTTCAGAAACTGTTCCGCGAAGAGCTTGTTCTCCCCCACATACGACGCGATCACGCGGCGCACCTGCCCGGCCTCGAGCAGCACGCCCAGGCCCTTGCCGTCGACGCCCATGTTGTTGCTCACCACCGTGAGATCGCGCACGCCGCTGTCGCGCACCGCGTCGATCAGGTCGGCGGGGATGCCGCACAGCCCGAACCCGCCGACGGCGAGCACCATCCCGTCACGCAGCACATCCTGCAGCGCCTCCGCGGCGTCGCTTCTCAGCTTGGTCATCGGTTCTCCTCATCGAGTCACCGGCCGCAGTATCCACCTTGTGGACACCGACCGTGCTTGCCATCGTACGTTCGGCTCTCAAGGACTGTCAATCGCCGTGTTGTGGCTTTTTCCTTGTGGTTCCACCGGGTGAACACTAAACTCACCGATATCCACAATATGGACAGAAGGCCTGATATGCCCGCCGCAGATTTTCCCCCGAACGTGACCCCGCCCGCCGCATCCGCCGTGCAGGGCGCCCAGGTGGTCGGGCGCATCGCCCTGCTGCTGCAGCTGGTGGGGCGCAGCCCCGGCGGCGCGACCCTGGCCGACATCGTGCGCGAGTCGGGGCTGACCCGCCCCACCGTGCACCGGCTGCTCAGCTCGCTCGCCGCGGAGGGGCTGCTCGACCACGACACCGACCGGCGCACCTGGCATTACGGTCCGGAGATCCTGGTGATGGGCACCGTCGCCGCGCAGCGTTACCCGATCGAGGAACTCGCCCGGCCCAGCCTGATCCGGCTGGCCGCCGAGACCGGGGAGAGTGCGTTCCTCAGCATTCGTCGCGGCACCGAAACCGTGTGCCTGCTGCGTGAAGAGGGCAGCTTTCCGATTCGTTCGTTCGTGCTCTACGAGGGCATTCGGCTGCCCCTCGGCGTGGCCTCGGCAGGCCTCGCGATTCTGGCCTACCTGCCCGACGCGCAGGTGGAACAGCTGCTCGTGCAGAGCCCGGAGTTCGCGGCGCGCTGGGGCGAGAAGCACTCCCCCGCCATGATTCGGGCCGGGCTGGAGCGCACCCGAGTGACCGGGTATTCCGTGAATCCGGGCTTGATTCTGGAGAGCAGCTGGGGCATGGGCGCGGCCATCTTCGACCGGTCCGGACTACCCGGCTGGGCCCTGTCGATCACCGGCATCGCACCGCGCTTCACCGCCGAGCGCCGCCCGGCGCTCGGCCAGCTGCTGCTCGAAGAAGCCAACCGCATCACCCAGGCACTGCGGCGCCCGTCCCTGCAGCGCCGCCCCCCTCGCTGATCGAGGCGCACCCCCTCGCCGATCGAGGTGCACACCCTCGCCGATCGAGGTGCACACCCTCGCCGATCGAGGCGTACACCCTCGCCGATCGAGGCGTACACCCTCGCCGATCGAGGCGCGAGGAACGAGCGATC
>JAWOHA010000116.1:0-4259 GCA_046496385.1 Cryobacterium sp.
GTCGAGGTCTTCCATCCAACGGGCGGTGCGCTGCAGGCGGTCGGCGGTGCGAATGTAATACATCATGAAACGGTCGATGTACTGGATCAGGGTGGCCTCGTCGAGGTCGCTGGCCAGCAGCTGGCCATGCGAGGGCTGAAAACCGCCGTTGCCGCCCACGTACATGTTCCAGCCGAGGTCTGACGCGATCACGCCCACGTCCTTGGCCCGGGCCTCGGCGCACTCCCGGGCGCAGCCCGAGACGCCGAACTTGAACTTGTGCGGTGCCCGCAGCCCCCGGTACCGCAACTCCAAGCGGATGGCGAGGCCGACCGCATCCTGAACACCGAAGCGGCACCAGGTCGACCCGACACAGGACTTCACGTTGCGGAGGGCCTTGCCGTAGGCCTGGCCGGATTCGAACCCGGCGTCGACCAGAATGCGCCAAATGTCCGGCAGCTGTTCGAGTCGTGCACCGAACATGTCAATGCGCAGCCCGCCGGTGATCTTGGTGTAGAGGTTGAAATCGAGAGCGACCTGCGCAATCACGGCGAGTTTGGTGGGGGTGATCTCGCCGCCGGGGATGCGCGGCACGACGGAATAGGTGCCGTCTTTTTGCATGTTGGCCATGGCCCGGTCGTTGGTGTCCTGCAGGGTGCCGCGACCGGCATCGAGAATATAGGCGGCGTTCTGGCTCGCCAGGACAGATCCGATGGCCGGCTTGCAGATGTCGCAGCCGCGCCCCGTGCCGAAGCGCTCGAACACCTCTTCCGCGCTCGTGAGCTCCAGCACCCGCACCGACTCGAAGAGTTCCTGGCGGCTGAGGTCGAAGTGCTCACAGAGCGCGCGCGACACGGTCTGGCCCGACTTGGTCAGTTCGGCTTCGAGAAGCTTCTTCACCAAGGGAACGCAGGACCCGCACTGGGTGCCGGCCCGGGTGCAGGCCTTCAGCGCGCCGAGCTCGGTGCAGGCCTCGGCGTGGTCGCCGCGCACGGCGCCGCGCACCGTGCCGGCGGTGACCATGTTGCAGGAGCAGACCAGGGCGTCTTCGGGCAGTTCGTCGCCGCCGGGGGCTTCGGCGCCGGCTGCCGACAGGTACGCGGCCGGTTCACTGGACAGCTCCCGGCCGACAAGAGGGCGCAATGCGGAGTACGGGGTGGCGTCGCCGACGAAGATGCCGCCGAGCAGAGTCTTGGCATCGTCGGTCATCACAAGCTTCTGATACAGACCGCGTGCCGGGTCGGCATAGACGATTTCGAGCGCTCCGGGCGTGGTGGCGAGGGCGTCACCGAAGCTGGCCACGTCGACGCCGGAGAGCTTGAGCTTGGTGGCGTCGTCGATGGTCGTGAAGGTTGCGGACCCGCCGAGCAGGCGGTCCGCGACGACTTCGGCCATCGCGTTGGCGGGCGCAACGAGCCCCACGCAGCGGCCGCGGTAGCTGGCGACCTCGCCGATCGCCCAAATGCGCGCATCGCTGGTGCGGCAGTCCTCGCCGATCACGATGCCGCCGCGCCTGCCGAGCTCGAGGTGGGCATCGCGGGCCAGCTCGTCACGCGGGGAGATTCCGATGGCGAAGATGACCATGTCGGCCGGAAGCTCTTCGCCGTTACCCAGGGTGACCGCGGTGACACCCACCGCGCCGCCGGCTGTGCCGCCGGCTGTGCCACTGGCATCAGTACTGAGAATGGCGGTGGGGCGGGTGTCGAGGTGCAGGGCGATGCCCTGGGCGGTGATCAGCCGGCCAAGGGCCTGGCCGCCGCCGGCGTCGAGCTGGGCGCTCATCAGCCAGGCGCCGGAGTGCACCAGGGCGGAATCGGCACCGAGGCGGTGCAGGCCGCCGGCGGCCTCCAGCCCGAGCAGCCCACCGCCGGCCACGACCACCTTCGGGGTGCGGCCGAGGCTCTCGGTGAGCGCGGCAAGCTCGGCCACCAGAGCGTCGACATCGTCGAGGGTGCGGTACACCCGAATCAGGTCGGAGCCGGGCAGCGCGGGCACCGGCGCACTCGACCCCGTCGCGAAGACCAGCTCGTCGTAGTGCACGACCGCCCCGGTCGAGCAGGTCACCGTCTGCGCCTCACGGTCAATGGCCTCGGCACGCTCACCGATACGCAGGCCGATACGCTCGGAGTCCCATACGCTGGTCGGTTTCATCGTCAGGTCGATCGGACCGGAGAGGCGCTGGCTGAGGGCGACGCGGTCATAGGGCAGGTGGTTCTCCTCCGCGATCACCGTCACCGTCACCGTTTGCTCGATGTCTCGGGAGTGCAGGGCATCCGTCAGGCGGTGTGCGGCTGGTCCTCCGCCGAGGATGACGACGTGACGGGTGGTGGGGGAGGAAATCATCTGCGTCCTTTCGGGGGATGTAGGGCCGAGCGTACGGCGGCGGCGTTTCACCGCCGTGTCGCCCGTGTGTCGGGCTGTGTCACACCCCCCACATAATCCGCGGTGCACTGTGAGGCAGGATTCACATCGCCGTAACACGCCCCGTGTGTCGCCGACACACAGCATCCGTAACGTGAAGGCATCGAGTACGACGACACATGAATACGACAACACTGAATACGACAAAACGGAATACGACAACACGGAACGGGGCGGCACCGCCCGATCACCGAGGCAGACACCGGGAGCGCGACATGACACTGACAATCGACTTGACACTGGCAGACATGAACCTGACTTTCACACCCGACACCTCCCGCGTCACCGTTATCGGCCGGGACACCACCGGCCGTGACCTCGTCTGGGAACGTGTCTGCGCACTCGGCGACCTCGAACCGTCCTGGGGTGAGGCGGCGCTGGTGCGTCAGGAGCAGATCGCCCTGTTCCTGCTCTCCCCGACGGAGATCTACGCCGTCACCCACCGCGACCCGCACACCGCTGCCCATGTCATGGCACGCGGCATCGTCGGTTCCAAAGGTGACCGACCCACGATCTCGTCGCCGCTGCATAAGCAGGTCTACGACCTCGGCACCGGCGAATGCTTCTCCGATCCGGCTCTCGCCCTGCAGACCTACCCCACGCGCGTGGTCGGCGGGTTCATCGAGGTCGCGGTCACCCGATGACCCCGCCAGCGGCTCGGCACCGTCGACCCCGCAACCAGTGCCAGCCGGCGCTCGCCGCGGTGTCGCACGGAACGTCGTCGCCGTCGGGCCAGCAGGCCATCGCCGATCTCGTCGCGGCCGTGGCCCAGGCCCGCGCCGATCTCGAGGTGGCTGGGGGGTTCGTGGACGTGCAGCAGCCCGACGTGGCCGCCACCCTGAACGGCCTGACCCCGCGTTCGGCGGCGGTCGTCGTTCCGCTGCTACTCTCCGCCGGATACCACGTGCACGTGGACCTGCGGCAGGAGACGGCTGCAATCGACCGGCCCACGACCGTTTCCGCCGCCCTCGGACCGGACTGGCGCCTGGTCGATGTGCTCGCGCAACGGCTCTCCGAGGCCGGTTACCGTCTCGGTGACGAGATCGTGCTGGCTGCAGCCGGGTCGAGTGATGCGCGCGCCGTGGCGGACTGCCACGAGACGGGTCGCATGCTCGCCGAACGCCTCGGCACCCGGGTCGGTGTGGGTTTTCTCAGTGCCGCCTCGCCCCGGTTGCCGTGCGCGGTGACGATCGCCCGCATCCGTACCCCGGCCGCCCGCGTCATGATCAGCACGTATCTGATGGCACCGGGGTACTTTCTGAACCTCACCGAGCGTGCCGGTGCCGACCAGGTGAGCTCCCCTTTGTTGGTGGCCCACGAAGCGCCCCCGCCCGTGCTCGTGGAACTGGTCCTGGATCGTTACAGCGCCGCGGTCGGCAATCTGCCCGGAGCGCGAACCGGCGACGTTTCGGCCGAGGTTCGGGATCGTGAACTGATCTCCTAAGCTTTAATGCATGCGCATTGACATCGTCACGATTTTTCCCGAGTTCTTCGATGTGCTCGATCTGTCCCTGCTGGGCAAGGCCCGCCAGAGCGGCCTGATCGAACTGGGTGTGCACAACCTGCGCGATCACGCCCACGACCGCCACCACTCCGTAGACGACACCCCCTACGGCGGCGGCGCCGGCATGGTGATGAAGCCCGAACCGTGGGGCGAAGCCCTCGACGGCATCTTCGGCACCGAGCCTGCTGTGGTCGAGCAAGCCGCCGCCGAGCCTGCCGCCGCCGAGCCCGCTCCCGCCGAGCCCGCTACCGCCGAGCCTGCCCCCGAGCTCGCCGAAGCTGAACGGGCCGAGCACGTCGAGGCGCATGCTGCGCGCGGCCCGGTGCTGATCTTCCCGTCTCCGGCCGGCGAGCAG
>JAWOHA010000237.1:0-7020 GCA_046496385.1 Cryobacterium sp.
GTTCATGTCGGGCTGGATGGGTGTTGACCTGTCGACGTACGACCTGGACGAGCCCATCGGCAATGTGAAGAGCAACGCCATTCAGTCCGCCGTCGCCAACTTTCAGGCCGCGAACCATGACGGCTCCGAGTGGACCGTGGGCGACATCGCCCGCTCCGGCGCCATCGGCGGCCTCGGCCCGTTCATCGTGGGCTCCGGCGTGGAGATCGCCGACCAGCTGCAGGAATGGGTCGAGGAAACCGACGTGGACGGCTTCAACATCGCCTACGCCATAACCCCGGGTACCTTCGAAGACGTGGTCACCTGGGTGGTGCCCGAGCTGCAGAAGCGCGGCGTGTATCCCACCGAGTACGCCGAGGGCACCCTGCGCCACAAGTTGCACGGCCGCGGCGACCGTCTGCCCGAGGAACACCGTGGCGCGAACTATCGCGTCGGTCTGCCCGTGCGATGATCAGCCTGGAACAGTTGACCAAGGTCTACGGTCACGGTGAGGCGCGCACCGTCGTGCTCGACCGCCTCGACTTCAGCGTTGATGCCGGTGAGATCTTCGCCGTCGTCGGCCCGAGCGGCGCCGGCAAGAGCACCCTGGCGCAGTGCGTCAACCTGCTGGAACGACCGACCAGTGGGTCGGTGCTGGTGAACGGCGAAAACCTGTCCCAACTCAGCGAGAAGCAGCTGCGGGTGGCGCGGCGCCGCATCGGCACGATCTTCCAGTCGGATGGCCTCTACTCGAGGCGCACCGCCGCCCAGAATGTGGCACTGCCGTTGGAGTATCTCGGCGTGACCGCGGCCGAAACCCGCGCCCGCACCGCTGAGCTGCTCGACCGGGTAGGGCTCGCCGCCAAGGCCGACCACTACCCGCACCAGCTTTCGGGCGGTCAGCGGCAACGCGTGGGAATTGCCCGCGCCCTGGCCCTGCGGCCATCGGTGCTGCTCAGCGACGAGGCCACCTCGGGACTGGACCCCGACTCCACCCGGTCGATCGTGGAGTTGCTCAAGGAACTGCGCGACGATCTGGGCCTGTCGGTGCTCTTCATCACCCACGAGATGGACACCGTGCTGCAGATCGCCGACTCTGTCGCGCGTCTGGACCACGGCCGCATCGTGGAGAGCGGCCGTATCGTCGAACTGTTGCGCAACCCCGCATCGAGTCTTGGCCGGGCGCTTCGGCCGACCCGCTCGCACGAGAGCCCGGCCTCAGGAGCTGCCGAGTGGTTCATCAGCTACACCTCGGCGGGTGTGCCGGCCGATTGGCTCAGCCGGCTCGCCGACCAGCTCGGCAGCACGGTGTCGCTGCTGGGCGCGTCGATCGAAACCGTCGACGGCGCCACCGTGGGGCATGCCAGCATCGGCGTCACCGGAGCAGACCCGGAGCACCTCCGTGCCGTGGCCCGCAGCCTCGGCCTCGACGCCCGTGCAGAGCCGGCCGGGCCGGTTCCCGTCGAGATTCTGGAGCAAGCCGCATGAGTATCACCGCTGCCCTCACCGGTCTGGTACCCACACTGCTGCCCGCAAGAAACGTGCCGATCGGCGAGATCCCGGCCCTGGTCTTCCCGGCTATGCTCGACACCTTCATCATGGTCGGCATCGTCATGCTCATCGTCGTGCTCGTGGGTGTTCCTCTGGGCGCCCTCGTGCACAATCTGGCCCCGGGCGGCCTGTTCGAGAACCCTGCCCTGCACACCAGCCTCAGCTGGGTCGTGAGCATCGGCCGCTCACTGCCGTTCCTGATCTTGATGGCCGCGATCGTACCGTTCACCAGGTTCATCACCGGCACCAACATCGGCATCGCCGCGGCTGTGGTTCCCATGTCGATCGCCGGCATCGCGTTCTTCACCCGCATCGTGGAGAACTCACTGCGCGGGGTGCCGCCCACCCTGATGCGGGTCGCCAAGGCTTCCGGTGCGTCGCCGCTGCAGATCATCCGCACCGCTCAGCTGAGCGAAGCGTTGCCGTCGATCATCGGCGGCCTCACCATCAACACCATCGCCATGATCGAGTACTCGGCCATCGCCGGCACCATCGGCGCCGGCGGCATCGGCTACGTCGCCGTCACCTACGGCTACCAGCGCTTCGACAACACCGTGATGCTCGCCACGATTGTGATCCTCGTCGCCACTGTGGCCTCGGTGCAGTTGATCGGCGACAGGCTGGTGCGCCTCACCACCCCGCACAGCCGCAGCCAGGTTCGGGCCCCCAGCGCCGCCCGCCGCGAAGCGAACCGGGTATGAGCCGCCGGATGCCCGGGGCGAGCCGTTCGGCCTGACCGCTCCGCTCGCCTGCTCGGCCTGCCCAAGCACACCACCCCTGCACAGCACCCAGACCACACTTCGAAGGAACTCCTATGTCTATTCCCATCACCCCCACCTCCTCCGCCGAACCGCACGGCTTCGCCCTCAAGACGCGCCGCCGCTGGCCCTGGATCACCGGCATCGCCGTGGTCGCCGTCGGAGCCGCCGCCGCGATCGTCATCCCGCTGCTGAACCCGCCCACCTCCGCCAACGCCATCGAGGGTGCCACCCTCATCGTCGCCACGGCCGAGGGCAATGCTGCCGAGCAGGCGTTGGTCAACTTCGTCGCCGAGGAGGTGGCGCCCGGATACGGCATCACCGTGCAGTTTCAGGGCCTCGCCGACAGCAACACCATCAACCGCGCGGTGAGTGAAGGGCAGATCGCCGGAACCGTCTACCAGCACAAACTCTGGCTGAGCCAGGTGCTCGAGGCCAACCCCGATTTCAGGGAAACCGCTGCGGTGTCGGTCTTCCGCTGGGGTTTCGGCCTGTGGAGCGACAAGTACAGCAGCGCCGACCAGGTTCCCGACGGCGCCACCGTGTCGCTCTACTCCGACCCGGCCAATGAGGCCCAGGGGCTGTGGCTGCTGCAGGAGGCCGGGCTGATCACCCTGAAAGACGGCACCACCCCGGGCACCGCCACTCAGAACGACATCGCGAGCAACCCGAAGAACCTGCAGTTCACGCTGCTCGACTTCGCCGCGCAGTCCCGAGCCCTGCCCGACCTTGACCTGGCCGCCGGGTACACGGAGTACTACCTGGCCGCGGGTATCCCGATCGAGCAGCAGATCTTCGCCCCGGCCGCGCCCGACGAGTTCGCCGGCCAACTCACCATCGGCAGTGACTTCGCCGACACCGAGAACATCAAGAACCTCGTCGCCGCGTTCTCCGACCCGGCCGTGCAGGAATTTCTTGCCACCGATCCCGCCGTGAAGGGCATTCTGCTGCCCATCGACGCGCGGTAACAACCGACCGCGGCATCGCTCAGGGGCATCGCTCAGCGGCATCGCTCAGCGTCATTACGCGACACCCATGCCGGATAGGTGGTGGTTACCCCACCAGAGTGTGCGGGGTATCCCGCCTATCGCTGCCGTCGGGGCGCACCTAACCTAAGGTCACGTTGACCAATGGAGGTTAGTCATGGGTGTTGTGCCCCTGAAGGACATAGTTGACCCGGCCTTCGACGCCCGCTATGGCGTGCCGGCGATCAACATTTTCAATGATCTGACCATGGAGGCGGTGCTCGCGGCGGCGGTGGCGGCGAACTCTCCCATCATTCTGCAGACCTCGGTGAAGACGGTGCGCACCATCGGCTCACGGGTGCTGTTCGACATGTGGCAGTCCCTGACCCGCGGCATCGAGGTTCCGGTGACGTTGCACCTGGACCACTGCCCGAACCGCGACGTGATCTCTGAATGCCTTCAGGCCGGGTGGAACTCCGTGCTCTTCGACGCGTCTACTCTGCCCGTCGCTGAAAACCAGCGCCAGACCATCGAGGTGGTGGCCGAGGCCCGCCGATACGGCGCCCAGGTCGAAGGGGAGATCGAGGCGATCACCGGGGTCGAAGACGATCACGGTTCCGACGACGTGGCCACGCAGCAAAGCCTCAGCACGGCCCTGGCGTTCATCGACGCCACCGGCATCGACGTGTTCGCACCCGCCATCGGCAACGCGCACGGCAGCTACAAAGCCGCACCGGTGCTCGATGCCGCACGCGTCACCGAGATCGTGCAGGCCCGCAACATTCCCATCGCCCTGCACGGTGGCAGTGGGCTGAGCCCGCAACAGTTCTCCGACCTCATCGCCCGCGGCTGCGCGAAGGTCAACATCTCCACCGCGCTGAAGGAGACCTTCATGAAGTCGAACCTGGCCTTTCTCAAGCAGGCCGAGCAGAACGACAAGTGGGATCCGCCGTCTCTGTTCAAGCACACCCGAACAGACATCATCACCATGGTCATGGAACTGACCGAGCAGTTCGGCAGCGCGGGCAAGGGCGGTCGATGAGTATGCCGGCGCTCATTTTCGACTGCGACGGGGTTCTCGCCGACACCGAGCAGTACGGCCACCTGCCCGCCTTCAACCAGACGTTCCGTGACTTCAATGTGCCCGAACAGTGGAGTGTGGAGCAGTACGCCGAGAAAGTGAAAATCAGCGGCGGCAAGGAACGCATGCGCAGCATTCTGACACCCGCACTCGCCTCCCGCCTCGGCCTGACCGACGACGCCGCGGTGAACGAGGCGATCCTGGCCTGGCACAAACACAAGACGACGGTCTACACGAACCTGGTGGAGTCGGGCGCGATGCCCGCTCGCCCCGGGATCGCCCGGATCGTGCGGGAAGCGCACAATGCCGGCTGGACCCTCGCCGTCGCCTCCACCTCGGCAGAACCCGCCGTGCGGGCCGTGCTCGCCCACGCCGTCGGCGCAGAACTCGCGCAGCAGTTCACGGTGTTCGCCGGTGACATCGTGGCGCAGAAGAAACCCGCCCCGGACATCTACCTGCTCGCACTGCAGAACCTCGGCGTTGATCCCGACGACGTGATCGTGATCGAGGACAGCGCCAATGGGCTGCGCGCCGCGCGCGGCGCGGGACTTCGCACCGTTGTGACCGTCAGCGGCTACACCCGCGAGGAGGATTTCACCGGAGCGTCACTGGTGGTGACCTCTCTCGGCGACCCGGCGGCCGGCGAACCCGCCGAGGTGCTCAGCAATCCCGCCGGTGTCAGCATTACGGGCGCCGTTTCACTCGCAACGCTGGAGGCCATTCTGCCGACGCCGGCATTTCCCGCCGCACCCTCGACTGTTACGGAGACACCATGACCGCCACCGACCTCGCCGACGTCGAGTACGTCGTGCACACCCTCGCGCAGACCGCCGTCGACAAGGAGAAAGAGTTCGGCGACCTCGACGCCGTCGTGGGTGACGGCGACCTCGGATACTCCCTGGCCCGCGGTTTCGACAAGGTACTCGCCGACTGGGACACCTTCAAACGCGATGACGTCGCCACCTTCTTGCAGCAGATCGCCCTCGCGATCTCGAGCCGGATCGGCGGTACGTCAGGGCCGCTCTGGGGAACGGCTTTTCTGCGGGCATCCGCTACAGCGAAGACACTCGACGTGATCGATGGGGCCGCCGCCGTAGCCATGCTGCGCGCGGCTGCCGAGGGCATCATGGCCCGCGGTAATGCGAGCCTGGGGGACAAGACCCTGCTGGACGCCCTGATTCCTGCCACCGACGAACTCGAACGTCAGCTCGCTGCCGGCGCCAGCCCCGCCGAGTGCCGTGCGGCATTCACGAGGACCGCCCGCGAACGCGCCGATGCCACCAGCGCACTGCAGGCACGACGCGGTCGGGCCAGCTACAGCGGGGAACGCAGCATCGGCTCCCCAGATGCCGGCGCCGTTGCCCTCGCCATCATCATCGAGCGGGTCACCGCCGAATGGGACAGCCACTAGCCGCATCCCCGTCTCACTCTTTTTCTCTTTCTGACCTCGACGATCACACGATACGGAGACCACATGAAAAAGTTCGTCAACGATCCGAAGCAGTTTGTGCCGGAGATGCTCGAAGGCCTCGCGCTCGCCAACCCGGACACGCTCAAGTACGTACCCGAGTACAACCTGATCATGCGTGCCGACGGCCCCGACCAGAACAAGGTGTCGATCGTGCAGGGATCGGGTTCCGGTCATGAACCGGCACACGTGATGATCGTGGGCAAGGGAATGCTCGACGCTGCCTGCCCCGGCGATATCTTCGCTGCCCCGCCGCTCGATTACGTCTACGAGACGACCAAGATGCTCGCCTCGCCCAAGGGCGTGCTGCTGCTGGTGAACAACTACACCGGAGACAAAATGGTCTTCGAGATGGCGCAGGAGATGTCGTCCGCCGAGGGCATAGAAGTCAAGACCCTGTTCATCAACGATGACGTCTCGGTGGAGGACTCCACCTATACGATCGGGCGTCGCGGCGTCGCGGGCAACTTCTTCGTCATCAAAGCCGTCGCTGCCGCCGCCGAGCGAGGGGCCGACCTCGACGAGGTGATCCGAATCGGTGAGAAGGTCAACTCGGTGACCCGCACCATGGGTGTGGCTCTGACCGCCTGCACTCCGCCGGCCAAGGGCAGCCCGTTGTTCGAACTCGGCGAAGACGAGATCGAAGTCGGCGTGGGTATTCACGGTGAACCAGGCCGTCGCCGCACCAAGATGATGTCCGCGAACGAGATCGTCGACGAATTGCTCACCCCGATCGTGAACGACCTGCCCTTCAGCGACGGCGACCGCGTGGCGCTCATGGTGAACGGGCTGGGCGGAACCCCGATCAGCGAGCTGTACCTGCTGTACGGGCAGGCGCACAAGCGTCTCGCCGACCAGGGCATCAGCGTCGGTCGCAGCTACGTCGGCGAATACTGCACGTCACTGGACATGGCCGGAGCCTCTATCACCCTGGTCAAACTCGACGAAGAAATCGAGTCGCTGCTGATGGACCCGGCAGAAGTGCCCATTCGGGTGTTCTAAGAATCGAAGCGCCTCACGGCGCAGCAAGCGACGGCGGGGCCGATCACCACCAGGTGACGGCGCTGCCGTCGCTCTGTTGCGGGGAGTGGCCCTGTGACAGCGGGGAGTGGCCCTGTGACGGGGAGTCGCTGTCGGTGGGGCAGGCGACGGCCGGATCTACCCGAACAGGTAGATGGCCTCGTCATAATGCTGCTCAACTGGCATGGCTTCGTCGCG
>JAWOHA010000165.1:0-5539 GCA_046496385.1 Cryobacterium sp.
GATAGCGGCAAGCCCGGCACCGGTCGTGCCGGCTCAGGCCGGCTCAGGCCGGGAAGGCGAAGTGCGCCAGCTCGGTCACCGTGGTGCACGTGTCGATCGCGCTCAGGGCCTGCACCTCGGCCCGGCGGTTCTGCGCGAGCAGCAGCTGGCCGGTCTCGCAGGCGCCCACCAGATGGCGCACGGCGCGTGCCAGCCCCTCGAAGGCCACGGATGCGGCGGCCGCTTCGGGCGAGCAATGGTCCAGTCCGAGTGAGGACAGCGCGTCGACCACCGCTCCGGCGGCGAGGGAGTCTTCCACCGCGAATCGCAGCGTGCCGTCGTCGCGGCGTTCGCCCACAGCGATGACCGCAACGCTGCAGCGTTGGCCGGTTTCGGTCTGGCGGGCCAGTACCCACTCGGCGACCGCGGTGCGGTTGGCGAGGCTGCACGACACCACCCGGTGCACCCCGAGCGGGGTCTGCAGGCTGAGGTCGGCGGCGACGGCCGGAAGCGCATCGACCAGAATCACGACGTCGGCACCGCCGGCGAGCGCCTGGAACCCGGCGATCCCCCAATCCAGGCGCACCTGGTACTGCTGCTGCGGCGCCGCATCGGCCGGCACGGCGTCGGGCCCTGCGGCACGGTTGGGCAGCGGGGCGGGGTCACTCAGGTTTTCGGTCACCCCTTCAGGCTAGGCCAGTACCGGTGCCAGTGCAGTGCAGTGCAGGTCGGGTCAGGTCAGGTGGTCAGGTCAGGTGGTCGGGTCACCGTGCGTCGTAGCGGGCCAGCGCGTCGGCATCCGTGGCGTGGGTCATCGCCCGGCGTGCGGTGTCCAGCGCGGTGACGGGATCGCTTTCGGCGACGGCCAGAGCGAGCTGGCGTTCCGCTTCGGCCAGTCGGGTGCGGGCGGCCGCCCCGACCCGGCCGCGGTTGGCGCCGATGAAGTCCCGGGTCACGGTGATCTGGCTGCGCGCGGTCAGCAGCGCCCCGGCGAGCGCGGTGCGGGCGTTGTCGAGCCGCAGCTGGCGATTGCGCGCGTCGGAGCGCATGACGTCCAGTCCGTCCATCACCACGGTCAGCCGGGCCTGATCTTCGGCCGGATCGCTCAGCCGGCCGGGTTCGGCCAGTGCGGCCAGCACGCCGGCGGCGGCACTGATCACCCCGTTCAGGTCAGCGCTGGCACTGGATTCCTCGTGGCTGTCGCGCAGCGCGCGGGCCTCCGCGAGTTCGGTGTGCGCCGCGGCGAGCGCCCTCTGCAGGTTCGCGAAACCGCGATGCAGCTCGTCCTCGCCGGCCTCGATGGCGTCGAGCTGAACCGTGGCCTGGAACAGGCCCTGCTCGAGCGCCCGCACCTGCTCGCCGACCGGCTCGGCCGCGCCCACGGCCAGCCGGGCCGCCGCCGCGTCGGCGGCGCCCCGGGCGGCGTCGAGGGCGAGCTGGGCCCGCTCGACGTTGCCGCTGATCGGGGCGAGCGCGTGGTCGGTGTAGCTGCGGCGTAGCCGGGTGATGGTGGCGGTGCCCGAAGCCACCCGGTCTTGCATGCGGCCCAGGCGCCGGGTGAGCTGATCGAGGCGGATCGGCGCGTCACGTTCGGCGACACGTTTGGTTTCGAAGGTGTGGTTCTCGGCGGCGAGTCGGGCGCCGGCCTGCGCGGCCAGCTCCCGGATTCGTTCATTCCAGCGCAGACGTTCCGCTCTGCTGTCAGGTTCGGCATCGTCGAGTTTCTGCTGCAGGGCGAAGGCTTCGCTGAGGTCGCGGCGGGACTGGGCGAGCGCTGCCGCGAACTCCCGGGTCGCCGCATCACCAAACTGGGCGATGGCGAACCCCAGCTCGTCGGTGCTGGACACCACCAGGTCGTCGGCCCGCACCAGACTGATCGCGGCGGCCTGTTCCAGACTCAGCAGCTCGGCGTCGGCCGCGCGCCGGCGGGCACCGGCCCGGCGCCGGAGCACCCCGAACACCAGCGCCACGACCGCCACCACGATCCCGAACACGACGACAGAGGGAACCCACCAGAATGCGCCAGACATAGCCACTAAGTGTACGCAGGGTGCGCAGAACCCCGGTGTCAGCGAATGTCAGCGTTGGGTCGGCGCATCTGGTGCCGGATCACGTCGAAGTCGTGGCGCGAGATTTCGAGCAGCCCGGCACGCAACTGGTACCCCCAGTCGGGGTTTCCCCGGCTCAGGTCCAGAATCGTCAGGAGCGGCCGAATGGCGGTGGGTTCGAGAACCGGGTCGTAGTCGGTGCGGCGCCGCCAGGCCCGAAAATCAGTGCTCGAGTCACCGGATTGAAAGGCCGGGCCGGGGGCGATGCGGCCCAGCGCCGTGAACTCACGCAGGGCGTCGCCGTCGTGGCGGGTCTTGGGCGAGTAGTACACGACCCCGTCGGCCTCGTTCATGTCGTGCAGCACGCGCTGCGCCCGCGGCGGGGACTGGCACACGCCCATGTGCACGCCGCGCAGCACGTGGTCGCGATGCGCCACACCGAGCCAGAACCGAATTGCCACCCTCCATGTTTACCCCATCAACTTGTTCCGTTGCCGCCGGGCCAGCAAACTGAGCTCATGCGCGTACTTTTGAAACAGACCCTGGACTGCACGCCGGATGCGGCCTGGCGGGCCATTCACAGCCCCGCCGTTTTTCGTGAGGTGAGTTCTCCGTTCATGGCCGTGGAGTCACTCGAGGCCGACGGGTTTCCCACCGTCTGGGAACCGGGCGAGCACCCGCTCATGATGAAGGGCCTCGGTCTGGTGCCGCTGGGCATCCAGGTGGTGCGGCTGAGCGAACTCACCCGGCGCGACTCCGCGCACGACGGCGTGCGCGTTCTGCGTGACACCGGGCGCGGCATCTCCGGTTCGCTGACGGCGGTCTCGCAGTGGGACCACAGCATGGCCATCGCGCCTGACCCCGAGCACCCCGGCAAAACCCTCTACCGCGATCAGCTGATCTTCGGCGCGGGTGCCGCGACCCTGGCCTTCTGGCCCGGCTTCTGGGTGTTCTGGCAGTGGCGCATGCACCAGATCAAGCGGCTGGCCCCCACCTGGCGCTTCGACCTCGCGGCGGACGCGCCAGAGCTCGACGGTGCCGCCGGCAGGCCGCTGGGCGACTAGCCTCTCGATATGACCTCATCCCTGGGAGCGCTTCAGATCACGGACTGGCGACGCCGCGTGTTCGGCCTGTACAACGGCGTGCGTCGGCTCAGTGCGTCCGATCCGGGGGCCGGCCACGAGCTGTGGCGGTCGGGGCGCGATGAACTCTTCGCGGGGCATCCGTCCTCGCCGCTGCTGCCCGACGATCGCGCCGCCTTCACCGGGCTGCCCGTGGCCGGGTACGACCCGGACTGGCGTTTTGAGGTGGAGATACACCGTGCCGCGCACCCGGTGCGCATGCAGGTGGAGACCGGCACGGACGGCATCGTTCCCTTCGACCTGGTCGGCACCGTGCGGCTGCCCTATGTGGGCTCGCTCGAGGTTTGGCATCTGGCCAACTACGGCGGCGGACTGTTTCTGCCCATCAAAGACGCCCTGGCCGGATCGGGCACCTACGGCGGCGGGCGGTACCTCCTCGACACGGTGAAGGGCGCCGATCTGGGGCCGGGAGCCGACGACGACAGCCTCATTCTCGATTTCAACTTCGCCTACAACCCGTCGTGCGCCTACGACCCGATGTGGGCCTGCCCGCTGGCACAGCCGGGCAACACCGTGGCCATCGAGGTGCCCGTGGGCGAGCTGTACACCGCCGCACAGGCCTAGTTCGTGGCGGGCGGGCCCGGATCGGGCCCGTATCCGCTACAGTGGAGATATTGCGAGCGCGTTGACGCGCTCGCTGCGTCGTAGAGCGCCCTCTTCTTATTGATTCTGACCGTGACGGTCGGGTTGATTTTGCGAATGAAACATTCTTACGGCGAACGGATGTGCCCATCGGCACCTTCGCCATGTGAATCCTCGTACGAGCCGCACCGGGGTCGACACCATCGACTCAGGCGTGCCGGGCGTGGAGTCCGATGCCCGAAAGGCACCATTTTGTCTAAAACTTTCAGCGCCCTAGGCGTGCCCGCCCCCCTGGTTGCGGTCCTGAACAATCAGGGAATCGACAGCCCGTTCCCCATTCAGGTCGACACCCTGCCCGACACCCTGGGCGGCCGCGACGTTCTCGGCCGTGGCAAGACCGGTTCGGGCAAGACCCTGGCGTTCTCGCTGCCCATGGCGGCCCGCCTCGGCGGCAAGCTCGCCGGCGGCAAGCGCCGCCCGGGGCGCCCGCTCGGCCTGATTCTCGCGCCGACGCGTGAGCTGGCCACCCAGATCAGCACCGCGCTCGCCCCGTTCGCCGCGGCCTACAACCTCAACACCACCACCATCTTCGGCGGCGTGTCGCAGGGCCGTCAGGTTGCCGCCCTCAAGGCCGGCGTCGACATCGTGGTGGCCTGCCCCGGCCGCCTCGAAGACCTCATGAAGCAGGGTTTCGTGAACCTCGACTCCGTCGAGATCACCGTGCTCGACGAGGCCGACCACATGGCCGACCTCGGGTTCCTCCCCGTGGTGACCCGCATCATGGACAAGACCCCGAACGACGGCCAGCGCCTGCTGTTCTCGGCCACGCTCGACAACGGCGTCGACAAGATCGTGCGCCGCTTTCTGCACAACGAGGTTCTGCACTCCGTTGACGAGGCCAACAGCCACGTCTCGGCCATGACCCACCACGTCTTCGAGGTCTCCGGCGTCGACGCGAAGAAGGACCTCGTGCAGAAGCTGGCATCGGGCTCCGGCCGTCGTATTCTCTTCATGCGCACCAAGCACCAGGCGAAGAAGCTGGCCAAGACGCTCACCGATGCGGGAATTCCCGCCGTCGACCTGCACGGCAACCTCTCGCAGGTGGCCCGTGACCGTAACCTGGCCTCGTTCAGCACCGGAACCGTGAAGGTTCTCGTCGCCACCGACGTCGCCGCGCGCGGCGTGCACGTCGACGACATCGAACTGGTCATTCACGTGGACCCGCCCGCCGAGCACAAGGCGTACCTGCACCGCTCGGGCCGCACCGCCCGTGCCGGCAGCGCCGGCGACGTCGTCACCGTGGTGCTCCCGGAGCAGAAGCGCGACACGGATGCCCTGCTGCGCAAGGCGGCCATCAAGGTGACCCCGCAGCGCGTGGACGCGTCCTCACCGGCCGTGGACGCCCTCGTGGGCGATGTGGCCGCGTACGTGAAGCCGCTCCCCCGTGTCGAGCAGCCGCAGCAGCAGCGCCAGTCGCAGGGCGGCCGGTCGCAGGGCGCCAACGCGAACCGCAAGCGCACCAACCGTGACGAGGGCCGCGGGGCCCGCGACAGCGGCGGTCGCGACGGCGGCGGTCGCGACAGCGGCGGTCGCGACAACAGCGCCCGCGGCGCCCGCGGCGGCGACACCGCCACCTCGACGGCCGGACCGCGTCGTTCGGCACGCCCCGCCGGCTCCGGCGGTCAGGGCCGCAGCGGCGGATCGGGTCGCTCCGGCGGCCTGCAGGTCGGCGGCCTCGTGCGCGGCTCCGGTTCCGGCGGCGCCGGCCGGTCCGCGCCCCGCCGCGCC
>JAWOHA010000197.1:0-16075 GCA_046496385.1 Cryobacterium sp.
GCCGCCCCCGCCATCGTCGGCGTGCGCGGGTCGGCGGCGCCGCTGGTGATGATCCACGTGAATGTGCGCGACCTCGACACCAACAGAGAGGTCGGCTGGATCGACGGGCAGGAGGCGCCGATCTCGATGCGGGCCGTGAAACAGGCGATCTGCTCCGGCGGGTACCAAGGAGTCTTATTCGACGAGAACGATGCGTTCGTGAAGCTCGGGAAGAAGAACCGCTGCTTCACTCCGAAGCAGCGCCTAGCGATCAGCTGTCGGGATGGCGGGTGTGTCATTCCGGGGTGTGATGTTCCGGCGTATTGGACGCAGATCCATCACGTGAAGGCGTGGGCCAAAGACCATCGCACCGAAATCGACAACGGGGTGTGCATCTGCCGCCGGCATCATGCCGAGATTGAGTCGTCGGGGTGGCAGATCATGATGGTGAGAGGTCGGCCGATGGTGCGCGGGCCCGCGTGGGTGGACCCGAGTCAGACGTGGCGGCCGGCGCAGACGCACCGGGCGAACCGGGCGGTCAGCGCGTGAAACCCGAGTCGGGCTGTCGGCTTGCGTGGTCTCGATCCCTCGCAGGCTCGGGCCTCGACCGGCGAGGGGGCTCGGGCCTCGACCGGCGAGGGGGCTCGGGCCTCGACCGGCGAGGGTGCCCGACCGGCGCCGCTGGTCGAGGCGCGACGCAGGAGCGGGGGCGCGACGGGCTCGGGCCGGACTCTGCGGTGCACGCAAGAAGGGCCCCGGCCTCAGCCGGGGCCCTTCACAGCGGCATGGTGCTAGTTGATGCGGCTGTAGGTGTTGTCGTCGTTGAACTCGTAGATGCCGATGGTGGCTTCGGTCGGGTCGCCGTTCTCGTCGAACGTGACCGGTCCGGAGAAACCGTCGAAGTCGATCTGGTCGCCCGCAGCGAGCGCGGCAGCACCAGAAGCGAAGTCCTCTACCTTTTCGCCGTCTCCGGTACCACCGGAAACCTGACGCAGGAACGAGGCGATCGACTGGCCCGACACGTCGTTGCCGGCGTAGGCGGCCAGCGCGATGAGCATGACGGCGTCGTAGGACTCAGCCGCGTAGCTGAAGTCGGTCAGCCCGGAGTCGACCGCGAGCAGCCGTTCCGTGAAGTCGCCGAGGGTGGTCACGTCCAGGCCGGGCAGGGTTCCTTTGGACCCGGTGATGAGGCCGGGGGCGAAGTCGCTGCTGTAGTCGGCGAGGTTGCCGTCCACGAAGTACAGGCTGCCGCCCGGGTAGCCTTCGCCCACCAGGGCGGGAACGATGACCTTCGCCTGGTCGAACGTGATCAGCGCGATGGCATCCGGGTTGGATGCGACCACTTCGGAGATCTGCGCGGAGAAGTTGGAGTCACCCTCGTTGAACAGGGATTCGGCGACGACTTCTCCACCGGCGGCTTCGAAGGCTGCCGTCGTGGAGGCGGCCAGGCCGGTGCCGTAGGCGTCGTTCAAAACGATCAGACCGAGGGTCGCGTTGCCGTCGTTGGCGATCTGGGTGCCCAGTTCGGCGCCCTGCAGCTTGTCCGAGGGGGCAGTGCGCCAGTAGAGGCCTTTGTCGTCGTAGTCGGTGAAGTCTTCCGAGGTGTTGGCCGGGGAGAACTGCACCACGCCGGCGCCGGTGATCTGGTCGATGACGGTCTTGGACACGCCTGAAGACGCGGCCCCCACGATTGCCGAAACGTTCTGCGAGAGAAGGTCGGTCACCGAGACGGTGGCGGTGTCGGTCGTGGTGTCGCCCGAGTCGCGGAAGATCGCTTCCACGGTCAGTCCGAGACCGGCTGCGTTGATGTCGTCGACGGCCAGCTGCACGCCCGCTTCTTCGGGCGGGCCGAGGAACGCGAGGCCGCCACTCTGGGGCAGGATGGTGCCGATCTTGAGGGTGAGGTCACGGTCACCGGAAGCGATCTCGGCCGCTTCCCCGCCGTCGGCGCTGGCGGCAGCCGGTTCGGCCGTTTCAGATGTGCCGGTGCAGCCCGTGAGCAGCAACGCGCTCACGCCGACCATGGCGATTCCGGTGACGACTGCACGAACAGAGCGGGAGGCCGGGGCCTTCGCGAAGACGCTCATTTTGCTCCTAGGGACTAGAAAGAAAACACGATGCACGGATGCCGATTGACTGCCGTGATTTGACAGTAGGGAAAACTTGGCCGCACTTCCAACTTCTGCGTGTTACAAGCATGTTAAGCGACCAAATCGTTACGATCGACGCCCCGTCACACCGACGTACTCGACGCTCTGATTCTCAGCCAGCGCGAGGGCGCATTCGCCCCAGGACGCGCACCCGGCGGGTCCGTGCGCCACGCGGTCCCAGCCGACTTCAAGCGAAGCGGCAGCATCGTCGTTCACCGCGACGGCGGCGAGCGCGGTCACGACGAGGCCGTCATAGGCTTCCGCTGCGCCCGCGGTCTTGATGAGGGCAGGGTCGGCCGTGCGCAGCCTCGTGGCGAAAGCGGCGTCGACGCCCAGCGGGGTACCGCCGTTGGCGAAGTCGCCCAGGGCCAGGAACGCCGGTCCGGCGCCGGTGACAGATGCGGCGAGCTCGTCGCTCGGGGTCGTCGCCGCGTCCCAGAACACCACGTCGACGCCCCGCGCCAGCAGGTCGGCCACCGCGACCGCGGGGTCGGCACCCACGTTGCGGTGGATGAGTTCCACGGTGTGCCCCGGCACCCCGCCCTGCTCGGCTATCTCCCGGGCCGCGAGCTGCGTGCCGGCGACCTGCGCCGCACCATTCGCCGCAAAATCCCCGGTCATGGGAAAGATCGTGCCGATGCGCAGCACGCCGTCACCGGTCGGCACGACGGCTGGCGGGGCTGTGGGCGGCGCGGTCGGCGCGGCACTCGGCGCAGCGGTCAGCGCGTCAGCCGATGTGAGCGTTCCGGGGGCGACGGCGGCGCAACCGGTCAGCACCGTCAGGGCCAGCACGGTCAGGGTCGACACCGTCAGGGTCGGGGCGGCACCGGTCCGGGTGGCGCGGCGGCCGGTACGAGGCGGCGGCGGGTGGATCATCGGTCCTCCGGCGCGGGGTGCGGGGCGTCAGCCGTGCGGGCCGGCGCGCCAGAGCGCCGCGGACGTCGGGCCATGTGCACCATGTCCACGGTGAGAATGATCAGGGCGACCCAGACCAGTGCGAATCCTGCCCACCGTTCCGGGGGCATCGGCTCCTTCAGCACGAACACCCCCACCACGAATTGCAGCACCGGTGCGACGAACTGCACGAGTCCGATCACGGTGAGCGGCAGCCGGCGGGCGGCGGCGGCGAACAGGAGCAGGGGCACGGCGGTGATGATGCCGGCACCGAGCAACCCCAGAGTGTGCCACGGTGACACCGTGCCGAAGGTGAGCCCCGACAGGCCGGCCACCACAACGAGCTGCACGGCGGCGACCGGGGCGAGCCAGGCCGTTTCGAGGGTGAGGCCGGTGAGGGCGTCCACAGAGCCGCCGACCCGTTTCTTGATCAGGCCGTAGAAACCAAACGAGAACGCGAGTACGAGCGAGATCCACGGCAGGGTTCCGTACCCGATGGTCAGCACGATCACGGCGAGCACGCTGATGCCCACGGCGATCCACTGAATACGTCGCAGACGCTCGTGCAACAGCACGACCCCGAGGAACACGGTCACGATCGGATTGATGAAGTAGCCGAGGGCGGCCTCGACGACATGACCGCTGAGTGCCGCGAAGACGTAGACGGTCCAGTTGATGTAGATCAACAGACCGGCCAGCCCCATCGTGAACACCACTCGGGGCTGGCGCAGCACCAGGATGAGGGATTGCCAGCGCCGCAGCACCGTGATCAGCAGCGCGCAGAAAACGAGCGAGAACAGCACCCGCCAGGCCACGACCTCCACCGCGCCGCTGGGGGCCAGCAACAGAAAGTAAAGCGGCAGCACCCCCCAGAGACCGTACGCGAGCAGGGCGAAGAGAAGCCCGCGGCTGTCTTCAGTGCGCGGTGCGCGGGCGCTGGGCGCGGGCGACCCTGCTGAGCCGGCGCCCACGGCGTGTGCTGCCTGTTCGGTCATGCTGTGCGGGGTGACATGGATGGCCTTTCGACACAAAAGTCCCGGATGGCGGAGCCATCCGGGACTTCAGTTTAACGCGGTCCGCGCGAGCGGACGGTGATGCGGGTGGTGCGTTTTAGTGAACGACGACCGCGAGCACGTCGCGAGCAGAGAGAACCAGCAGGTCGTCGCCGCCGAACTTGACCTCGGTTCCGCCGTACTTGGAGTAGATGACCTTGTCGCCGACGGCGACATCGAGCGGGATGCGGTTGCCGTTGTCGTCAATGCGGCCGGGGCCGACTGCGACAACTTCACCCTCCTGGGGCTTCTCTTTCGCGGTGTCAGGAATGACGAGACCGGAGGCGGTGGTCTGCTCTGCCTCGACCTGCTTGATGACGATGCGATCCTCGAGCGGCTTGATGGAGACCGA
Source organism: Cryobacterium sp. (assembly GCA_046496385.1). Taxonomy (GTDB): domain Bacteria; phylum Actinomycetota; class Actinomycetes; order Actinomycetales; family Microbacteriaceae; genus Cryobacterium. The sequence continues at coordinate 4,428 of JAWOHA010000197.1, forward strand.
CACGGTTGACCTCTTTCTTAACGAAGATTTGGGTTAGCAGACTCACAACGAGAGTGCCAACTAGAGCTTAGGGGTCAACTGGCACTCATGCAACGTGAGTGCCAGAGCCGGGGCGTGCTTGGTAGGTTGGGGGGATGGATCGCACAGAGCTCGTCGAGCTGTTATCGCCCGAGGGTTTGCGGCTGCTGGATTCGCTGCCGCCCTACGACGCTCGGGCCAACGTGCTCAGCCAGGTCAGCGCTCTGCGACGTGCGGGCCACTCCGCCGGCCTGGTCTCCGCCGTGCTCGGCCAGTGCAAACTGCGCGCCAAGGCCGCCGCGAAGTTCGGGGAATTCGCACCCCATATGCTCTTCACCGAGGCGGGACTGGAACAGGCCACTCGGTTGCGCGTCGCCGCACTGCACGCCGGTCGATTCGCCGGTGCGGGCCTGAACCGGGTCGTTGACCTCGGCTGCGGCGTCGGCGGCGACGCCATGGCCATGGCCGCGCTCGACCTCGAGGTGACCGCGGTCGACGCCGACGAGGTCACCGCCACCGTCGCCAGCTTCAACCTGGCGCCCTTCTCGAATGCGAACGTGGTGCACGCCGACGCCGAGAGCGTCGACCTGAGTGCGGCCGACGCGGCCTGGCTCGACCCCGCCCGTCGCACCGCGGGGCACGCCAACACCTCCCGGCTGACCCGGCCCGAAGATTACTCCCCCAGCCTCGATTTCGTCTTCGGTCTCGCCGAACGCCTGCCGATCGGCGTGAAGCTGGGCCCGGGGCACGACCGTGACCAGATTCCGGATGCCGCGGAGGCGCAGTGGATCTCGGTGGACGGGCAGGTCGTCGAAATGGGGTTGTGGTTCGGGGCGTTGGCGCGTGCGGGTATTCGTCGGGCCGCACTGCTGCTGACCCGCGACGGTGTGGCGGAGCTGACAGCCCCGGCAGACAGCGCCGATGTGGAGGTCGGCCCACTCGGTGACTACCTCTACGAGCCTGACGGCGCGGTGATCCGGGCCCGGTTGATCGGTGATCTGGCGCGCACTCTCGGCGCCGGCATGCTCAGCGAGTCGATCGCCTACCTCACCGCCCCCGACTTCACGCCGACCCCGTTCGCGACCGCGTTCCGGGTGCTCGAGGTTCTGCCCGTCGACGAGAAGAAGCTGCGCATCGCGCTGCAGGAACGCCGTATCGGCACGCTGGAGATCAAGAAGCGCGGGGTCGACGTCGATCCGGCCACCCTGCGCACCCGGCTGAAGCTCAAGGGGCCGGAATCGGCCACCCTGGTGCTCACCCGTGCCGCCGGGCACCGCGTGGCGCTGCTCGTGGAACGGGTTCGGGCGGGCTGACCCGACCGGGAGTCAGAGCAACGGCACGATGACACGGGCGATCAGCACCAGCCATCCGATGCCGATCAGCAGCCCGACCAGCCCCGTGGCGAGGCCGACGCTCCACAGGGCTCCGGCCCGGCGTTCCGTGAGGCGCGCGGCGACGGCGAGCACCACGGCCGTCAGCGAGAAGGGCAGCCCGAACACGCCGATCACGGCGCCGACCAGGCCGAGGGCGCCGAGCACGACACTCGAAAGCGAGAGCCGGCGGCGCACCCGAATGGTGCGTTCCTGCGCCTCGGTGTACACGAACGGCGTCCAGTCCAGCGGGGCCGTCTCGGTGGCTTCCCAGGCCAGCTGGCCCTGCGGCGTCATCGGCTCGGGGGTCGCGGAGGCGCCCGCGGCGAACGAAACCGGGGTGAACAGGGCCACGGGGACCGCCGGGCGGCGATAGCCGTCGGTGACGACCAAAGGGTCACGGTGCGCTCCGCTCACGCGGACTTTTCGTTTGTCATGAGCGCATGGGGCTAGAACGGCCCGTTGTTCATGTACATGTTTCCGCTGGGCAGGGTCGCGAAGACGAGCACCCACACCAGGATGCTGATCAGGGCGATGGCCGCGGCTGCGGCGCCCGTGATGATGCCGGTGAGCCAGAACCCCTTCGCCTGCGGCTCGCGGGTTCTGCCCAAAACGCCCAGCACGATGGCGGTGGCGGGCAGGAACAAGGCCAGAATACCGCCGATGATCGGCACGAAGGCGATCGGGAGCCCGAGAACCGCCACGATGCCGGCCACCATGCTCACGATGCTCAGCACGGGCTGCTTGGCCGTCGCCGTCGCGACGTAGCCGGGGGTGGTCTCATAGCTCGGGGACGCTGCGCCGTAACCCGGGGGCGGGGCAGAACCCGAGCCTGCAGAGCCCGAGCCTGCAGAGCCCGGCGCCGCAGAGGACTGGCCCGGAATCTGCGGCACCTCGGGAACCTGCGGCACATCGGGCACCTGCGGTACCTGCGGGACCTCGGGAAGCGGCGAGGAGGGGGATGCTTTGGGGGTGTCGGGATCACTCACTTGAGACTCCTTTCATACACGTGCAACGGGCCGGCGAGGTGCCGCCCGGAGGCGACGGTCAGTATCCGCTCATCATGTTCGGGTTGCTCAAGATGTTCGGGTTGCTCAAGACCGCGAGCATCAGGGGCAGAAACACCACAAGGGCGATGACCGATGCGGCGATTCCGGCATAGCCGATGACCAGACCCGCGATGGCGAAGCCGCGCCCTTTTTCGCCGGTCTTCTTGATCTGGCTCAGCGCGATGTGCCCGGTGATCACGGCCACCAGCTGGATGAAGAAAGACGAAACGAACGACACGATGGCCAGTACGTTGTACCTGTCCGCTGCGGTCGGTTCGGCATACGCCTGCGCCGCAGGCACCGATCCGTAGGCGGGGGCCGCGCCGTAGCCCGCCGGCGCTTGGGCGGGCGGTGTCGACGAATCGTGCGGGGGCGTGACGGGGGGCTGGGTGGGATCACTCATTAGAACTCCTCTGGGTGCCGATGCGCAGGGTCTTCAGCCCGCACAGAGTGACGCTAGACCGACACAATATCGCGACTTGCTGTAAATCTCTCCGGTCCGCGCACGCCGGCGCCCGGCCGCGGCGTTCCTACAACGCGATGACGCTGACCGGCAGCGTGGAGTCGGCGCCGAAGTCCAGAGCGGCCGGGGCATGACCGTTCATCACCAGTTGCGCCCCCAGGGCGGCGATCATGGCGCCGTTGTCGGTGCACAGGTCCAGGGGCGGAATGCGCAGGGTGATGCCGGCGGCATCCGTGCGCTGCACGGCCGCCTCGCGCAGCCGGGCGTTGGCGATCACCCCGCCGCCGAGCAGCAGCCGTGGCACGCCGTAGTCGACGCACGCGGCGACGGCTTTGGTGAGCAGAATATCGACTACCGCTTCGCGGAAGCTGGCCGCGACGTCATGCACCGGTACCGTCTCGCCCGCATCTTCGCGCTGCTCGACCCAGCGGGCTACGGATGTCTTGAGACCGGAGAACGAGAAGTCGTAGCGGTGCCGTTCCATGTCTTTGGGCTGGCTCAGCCCGCGCGGAAAACGGATGGCACGCGGGTTGCCCGTCGCGGCGACCGCGTCGATGCGGGGGCCGCCGGGGTACGGCAGTCCCAGCACCCGGGCCACCTTGTCGAAAGCCTCACCGGCGGCATCGTCGATGGTCTCCCCGAGCAGCTCCACGTCGTCGGTGAGGCTACGCACCAGGAGCAGCGAGGTGTGCCCCCCGGAGACCAGCAGGGCGATGGTGGGGTATTCCAGGGGTGCGGCGTTCTCGCCGGCTCCGACGGCCGGCCGCAGCACGTCGGCGCCGACGTGGCCGACGAGGTGGTTGACGGCATAGAGCGGCTTGTCGAGGGCGAGGGCGAGGGCCTTGGCGGCGCCGACGCCCACCATCAGGGCTCCGGCCAGACCAGGACCGGTCGTGACCGCGATGGCGTCCAGATCGCCGAGGCGGATTCCCGACTCCGCCACGGCGGCCTCGATCGCCGGCACGAGTTCTTCCAGGTGCGCCCGGGCGGCGACTTCGGGCACCACGCCGCCGTAGCGGGCGTGTTCGTCCATCGACGACGCGATCACGTTGGCCAGCAGCGTCGTGCCGCGCACAATCCCGATGCCGGTTTCATCGCAGGAGGTTTCGATGCCCAGCACGAGGGGATTGTCGCGGTTGATGGTGTCGCCGGTCACAGGGTCTCCTCGGGGGCGGCCGTTGTCGCGGCCGGTTCGCTGGCCATCGACATGCTCGGTCGGGGTATGCGCAGGCGCATCACCAGGGCATCCACGTTGTCGGGCTGGTAGTAGCCCGTGCGCACCCCGACCTGTTCGAACCCCAGGCTGAGGTACAGGCGTTGGGCTCCCGGATTGTCGGCGCGCACCTCAAGAAAAACGTCTCGGGCGCCGCGCTTGCGGGCCTCCGAGATGAGCGAGAGCATGAGCGTGCGACCCAGTCCCCGACCACGGGCGGTCTCGGACACGGCGATGGTCTGAATGTCGCTCTCCACCGCTCCGGTCGGGGCCAGCAGCCCCGCGTAGCCGTCGATGTGCCCGGGGTGGTCGGGCGCAAAGGCCACCAGGTAGTAACAGTCGGGGTCGGTGACGTCCCGCAGCATCATGTCGGCGCTCCACGCATCCGTCACGAAGAGCGTGGTCTCCAGGTGCATGATCGCGGTGAGGTCGGTGGCCGTGGCTCGGCGCAGCTGCCAGGTCACTGACGCACCCGCTTGCGCATGCTGGGCACCACCGCGTCGGGCGAGCGCAGGTAGAGGGCCTGGTCGGCGGCGAAGGCACGACCGTGTGCGCCGGTCAGCTGGGCGACCAGCCCGAGGTCTCCCGCAGAAACGGTGTGCGCATCGACGCGCGGCAGTCCGGCGTAGAGCCAGTCGGTCTCGAGCAGGGTGGCGGGCTGCGCCAGGCCGGGGGCGGCCAGGCGCACCGGCAGTCCCGTAGCATCCGCGCCGCTGTAGGCGCTCCAGTACACCTCGCGGCGGCGGGCATCGGTGACCACGAGAAGGGGGCCGGTGTGGCCGTCGTGGAATCGACCGAACGCGATCGCATCGTGACTGATCACGGGTACCAGCGGGCGGGCGGCGGCGAAGGCGAACACCCGGGCCGATGCGATTCCCACGCGCAGGCCGGTGAAGGGGCCGGGGCCCATGCCGCCGACGACACCGGAAAGCGCGGCAGCGCTCACCCCGGCTTCGCGCAGGCACCGGTCGATGAGGGGGCCGACCACTTCGGCGTGGCGCATGGTGTCGGGAACGCCGTGCTCGGCCAGCACGCCGCGGTCGACGTCGACGACGGCCACGCTGGTGCCGGCAGACGTGTCAATGGCCAGGAGCATGGTTATAGCCTAAGCGTCCGGGGATTCCGGGGTGTCCGTTTCCCGGGTCGGTTTCGCCGCGCGCTGGGCGCGAATGGCCTTGACCGTGAGCTGGGTCGCCGCAAGCAGCAGCAGCGCCGCGAAGAGAATGCTGGCCAGCTGGGCGGGGATGATGAGCGCGAGAGCGACCCCGGGCACGGCGGAGAGGGTGGCTGCGACGCCGATGATGATGCCCGATCGCAGGTCTACCAGCCGGCCTCGCACGTTGGCGATCGTGCCCACGACGCCGGTGGGCACGATGACCAGCAGCGAGGTGCCGCGGGCCACGAGGTCGCTCACACCGAACAGAACGACCAGGGCGGGCACCGCGATGACGCCGCCGCCGATACCGAACAGGCCGGAGGCGATGCCCATCACCAGGCCCAGCGCCAGATATCCCAGACCCACCAGAACGCTCAGCTCCAGGGCGTCGCCGCGCTCCGGAACGATCAGCAGCATGCGCACGGCTACGACGACCAGCATCACGATGAACATCCAGCGCAGCCAGACCAGTGGCAGCCGGCGCAGCAGTTGACTGCCGATGACCGCTCCCACGACCGCACCGAGGGCGATGATGCCGGCCGCCCGCAGGTCGGTCTCACCATTGGCGAGGTAGGTCAGCGACCCGACCGTGGCTGCGGGGATGATGGCCACGAGCGTGGTGGCCGATGCTCGGCGCTGGTCCATATGGGCGAGCCACACCAGCAGGGGAACCATGATGATGCCGCCGCCCACACCGAAGGTGCCGGAGAGCAGCCCCCCGATCAGTCCGATGAAGATCAGGGCGGTCCAGTTTCGTGGTCCGCGCCCCGGCATTGCGCTCGTGCGTGTCATAACCACGTCATTTCGTTGGGTTGGTGTCGGTTTCTTCGATGGTTTGCGCAACCGGATGCGAGTCTGCGTTCGCCGCCCAGCGTGGCCCGTGGGCCGTGATCGTGACGCGGCGCGGTTCGTCGATGTTTTCGGGATCGCCGGACTCATCGGGATCGCCGGACACATCGGGATCGCCGGAGCCGCCGCGCGGCCGCTCGATCTCCACGTCCAGCCACGAGTCGGTGATGCCGTCGAGCAGACCACGGCCCCACTCGACCACCACCACCGAGCGGGCGAAATCAATGTCGAGGTCGTCGAGCTCGAGCGCGCTGGCAAGTCGATAGGCATCAACGTGCACGAGGTCAGGGCCGCCGACCAGGCTTGGGTGCGTGCGGGCCAGCACGAAGGTGGGGCTCGTCACCGGGCCGCGCACCCGCAGCCCCTCGCCCAGGCCCCGCGAGAGGGTGGTCTTTCCGGCGCCGAGCGGCCCGGTGAGCACGAGCAGGTCGCCCGCGCGCAGGCGGGCGGCGAGGCGCACGCCGAGGGCGTGCATGGCGTCGGCGTCGGCCACGACCAGGGTCTCGGCGGCCGGCCCGGAGCGCAGGTCGCTCATGACTCCCCCTCGGTCACCACGAAGGCGCAGGCCACACCGGCGTCGTGGGTCATGGTCACGTGCACGCGGCTGATGCCGCGTGCCGTGAGCACGGTGCCGAGGGCTCCGGTCCGGGCGAACTCGGGATTGCCGTGGGCGTCGGTCACGATCTCCATGTCCTGCCAGGTGAGCACCCCGCTCTGGCCCAGCGCTTTGACCAGGGCCTCTTTCGCGGCGAACCGGGCGGCGAGAGACGCGTGCGGCAGGTTTCGTTCGCTCTCAGCGAACAAGCGGGGGATGAGCCCGGGGGTTCGGTCGACCTGGCGCGCGAACCGCGCGAGGTCGACCACGTCGACGCCGATCCCCCGAATCACCCGATCACAACTCTTTCGCGCTACTCGACGGTGACGGACTTGGCGAGGTTGCGGGGCTGGTCCACGTCCAGGCCCTTCGCCGTGGCCAGCTCCATCGCAAACAGCTGCAACGGCACCACGGCCAAGAACGGCTCGAACAACGGCCCCGCCAGCGGAATGTGCAGCACCGTGTCCGTGAACGGCAACACCGCGGCATCACCGATCTCGGCGATCGCGATGATACGGGCGCCCCGCGCGCGAATCTCCTGAATATTGGAGACCACCTTCGGGTGCAGGTGCGCCGAACCGCGCGGGCTCGGCACCACCACGAACACCGGCTGGCCCGGCTCGATCAGCGCGATCGGGCCGTGCTTGAGCTCACCGGCAGCGAAGCCTTCCGCGTGAATGTACGCGAGCTCCTTGAGCTTCAGAGCGCCCTCGAGGGCGATGGGAAACCCCACGTGCCGGCCCAGGAACAGCACCGCGCGCGAATCGGTCATCCAGGTGGCGAGCTGGTGCACGGCCTCACCCTGCAGCAGAGTCGTGGCGACCTTCTCCGGGATCGCCTCCAGCTCCACGACCTGCTCGGCCAGTTCGGCCGCGCCCACGCTGCCACGAACCCGCGCCAGGTGCAGCGCGAACAGGTACAGCGCCGCGATCTGCGCCACGAACGCCTTCGTCGACGCGACCGCAACCTCGGGGCCGGCGTGGGTGTACACCACCGCGTCGCTCTCCCGGGGAATCGTGGCTCCCTGGGTGTTGCAAATCGAAATGGCCTTCGCCCCGCACTCGCGGGCGTACTTCACGGCCATGAGCGTGTCCATGGTCTCCCCGGACTGGCTGATCGAGAGCACCAGAGTGTCGGAGCTGAGCACCGGGTCGCGGTACCGGAACTCATGACTGAGCTCCACATCCACCGGCACCTGCGCCCACTTCTCGATGGCGTACTTCGCCGTCTGGCCGGCGTACGCGGCCGTTCCGCACGCGATGATCACGATGCGGGCAATGCCGGCGAGCACGTCATCGCCGAATTCCACGAGCTCGGGGATGACCACCTGACCGTCGGTGATGCGGCCGCGCAGGGTGTTCCTGATGGCGTCGGGCTGCTCCGACACCTCCTTGGCCATGAAGCTGGACCAGCCGCCCTTGTCCGACGCGGAGGCGTCCCACGCCACGTTGAACTCTTCCGTCTCCACGGGAACGCCGAAGAAGTCCGTCACGCTGACCGCATCGGCGGTGAGCGTCACGATCTGATCCTGGCCCACGGCCACGGCCCGGCGGGTGTATTCCACGAACGCGGCCACGTCGGAGCCGAGGAAGTTCTCCCCGTCGCCCAGACCGATCACGAGCGGCGAGTTGCGGCGCGCGCCGACGACCACGCCGGGCTGGTCCTGATGCACGGCCAGCAACGTGAAGGCTCCGTCCAGACGGCTCACGATGTTGCCGAACGCCTGTCCGAGGTCGCCCACCTTCTGGTACTCGCGTCCGAGGAGCGCGGCGGCGACCTCAGTGTCGGTTTCACTCTCGAAGGTGTACCCCTCGGCGAGGAGCTCTGCTTTCAACGGGCCGAAGTTTTCGATGATGCCGTTGTGAATCAGCGCGAGGCGACCGTTGTCGGCCAGATGCGGGTGAGCATTCTGATCGTTCGGGGCTCCGTGGGTGGCCCACCGCGTGTGACCGATGCCGGTGCTGCCCGGGTTGATCGGGTTGGCGACGAGTTCATCGGTGAGCATCTTGAGCTTGCCGGCCCGCTTCACGGTGTTCAGCGCCCCGGCTGCGTCGATGACGGCGATGCCCGCCGAGTCATACCCCCGATACTCGAGCCGACGCAAACCTCCCATCAGAACCTCGACAGCTTGATTGACGCCTCCGACGTATCCCACGATTCCACACATGGGCTCGATTTTAGTCGGACTAAGCTTGGGGAAATGTCCGACCCCCTGCTCAGTCCCGCAAACAAGGTTCACGGCACCCCTTTTGTGGAGCTGGACCGAGCCGATTGGGCGACCCTGGCGCCGTATACCCGGCTGCCGTTGCGGGAGACGGAGATCGTGCAGCTGCGCGGGCTCGGCGAGCCGCTGGACCTCAAGGAGGTCAGCGACGTGTACCTGCCGCTGAGCCGGCTGCTGAACCTGTATGCGGCAGGGGCCCGCAACCTGCACCGCGCCACGAGCGACTTTCTGGGCGAACGTGCCCTGCACGTGCCGTTCGTGATCGGCGTGGCCGGGTCGGTGGCCGTGGGCAAGTCCACCATCGCCCGGCTGCTGCGGGAGCTGCTGGCCCGCTGGGAGGACACTCCCCGGGTCGAGCTGGTCACCACGGATGGCTTTCTCTACCCCAACGCCGAACTGGAGCGGCGCGGCATCATGGCCCGCAAGGGCTTTCCGGAGTCTTACGACCGGCGGGCGCTGCTGCGTTTCGTGAGCGCCGTCAAAAGCGGCGCCGCCGAGGCTCGCACCCCGTTCTACTCGCACCTGAGCTACGACATCGTTCCCGACGCGCAGATCATTGTGCGGCAGCCGGACATTCTCATCGTCGAGGGTCTCAACGTGCTCCAGCCGCCCAGCCAGGGCAGCGGGCTTGCGGTGAGTGACCTGTTCGACTTCACGGTCTACGTGGACGCCCGCACCCCGGACATCGCCCGCTGGTATGAAGAGCGCTTTCTCAAACTGCAACGTGGCGCCTTCACGAATCCACGGTCATACTTTCACCGATACGCCACGCTGTCCGAGGCCGAGGCTCGGGCCAAGTCCCGGTCGATCTGGACCAGCATCAACGAGCCCAACCTGCTGCACAACATCCGTCCCACCCGGTCCCGGGCCACGCTGGTGCTGCGCAAGAACGCCGACCATGCCGTGTCGAAGGTGTTGCTGCGCAAGGTCTGACCGGCCTGCCGAAGCGGATGCCGTGGCCGCGAATGCGACCAGCGCCCCGCCGGTCAAGCCCCGAGCCCCGCCGGTCAAGGCGCGACCTCCGACCCTCCGCCGGTCGAGGCGCACGGCGCGCGCCCCCGCCGGTCGAGGCGCGAGGCACGCGCCCCCGCCGGTCAAGACTCACGGCACGAGCCCCCGCCGGTCGAGGCGCGAGGCACGAGCGATCGAGACCCAGTGAGACGGCCCTCAGACCCGCGCGGTGCTAGTTGGCGAGGCGCTCGCGCACGATGTCGGCCAGGCTGTGGGCCAGGCGGTCGGCGGTGGGCTGGTCGGCGGCTTCCACCATCACGCGCACCATCGGTTCGGTGCCCGAGGGCCGCAGCAGAACCCGGCCGGTATCGCCGAGTTCGGTTTCGGCGGCGACGATCGCATCGGCGATGACGGCATCCGAGTGCAGGGCCCGGTGGTCGACGCCGCGCACATTCACCAGAATCTGCGGGAACACCGTCATCACAGCGGCGAGTTCGGCGATGGTCTTGCCGGTGCGTGCCATCTCGGCCACGAGGTGCAGCCCGGTCAGAATGCCGTCGCCGGTGGTGGCGAACTTGGTCATGATCACGTGGCCGGACTGTTCCCCGCCGAGGGAGTAGCCGTGCCGGTTGAGTTCTTCGAGCACGTAGCGGTCGCCGACCTTGGTCTGCACCATGGCGATGTCGTTGGCGGCCATGGCCTTGCGCAGGCCGAGGTTGCTCATGACCGTGGCCACCAGGGTGCGGTCTTTGAGCACGCCGCGATCGGCCATCGACACGGCGAGAATCGCCATGATCTGGTCGCCGTCGATGATCGCGCCGGTGGCGTCCACGGCGAGGCAGCGGTCGGCGTCGCCGTCGTGGGCGATGCCGATGTCGGCGCCGTGCTCGAGAACCGCGCGGGCGAGGTTGTCGAGGTGGGTGGAGCCGACGCCGTCGTTGATGTTGAGGCCGTCGGGGTCGGCGCCGATCACGGTCAGGGTGGCTCCGGCATCCGTGAACACCTGCGGGGACACGCCGGCGGCGGCGCCGTGCGCGCAGTCGAGCACCACGTGCAGTCCGTCGAGGCGGTGCGGCAGGGTGCTGAGCAGGTGAACCACGTAGCGGTCTTCGGCGTCGGCGAAGCGGCGGATGCGGCCCACGTCACCGCCGATCGGCATGAGCGTGTCCCGACCGATGTAGGACTCGATGCGGTCCTCGACGTCGTCGGGAAGTTTGGTTCCGCCGAAGGCGAAAATCTTGATGCCGTTGTCGGGCGCCGGGTTGTGCGAGGCGGAAATCATCACGCCGAAGTCGGCTCCGATATCGGAGATCAGGAATGCTGCTGCAGGAGTGGGGATCACACCGGCATCGAGAACGTCGACGCCGGAACTGGCGAGGCCGGCGGAGACTGCGGCGGTGATGAACTCGCCCGAGACTCTGGGGTCACGAGCAACGACGGCCACGGGACGGCGACCGGATTCACGACGCGCTTCGGCGCGACGACCTTTGGTGAGCACTGCAGCGCTGGCCTGAGCCAGGCCCAGGGCCAGGCCAGCCGTGAGATCACGGTTGGCCAGGCCCCGAACGCCGTCGGTGCCGAACAGTCGAGTCATATCGACGTCGGCTATTCGACTAGCGCTTGCTGAACTGAGGAGCCTTACGGGCCTTCTTGAGTCCGGCCTTCTTACGCTCCTTGACGCGAGCGTCGCGGCTCAGGAAGCCGTTCTTCTTCAGGATCGCGCGGTTGTTCTCTTCGTCGATCAAGTTCAGCGAACGGGC
>JAWOHA010000206.1:0-6557 GCA_046496385.1 Cryobacterium sp.
CGAGGCCGGGGATCCCGCCGGTCGAGGCCCGAGGATCCCGCCGGTCGAGGCCCGAGGCACGAGGGATCGAGACCACGCACGACAACCTCACACCCGGGTCGGGTGTGAGGTTGTCGTGCGCGGTCTCGAGGGCACGAGACCGGGGTGAGGCTAGTCCTTGAGGTGGTAGCGCACGCTGGCCAGCTCCGACAAGAGCGCCGCGGGCACGCGGTCGCCGAACTTGTCGAAGTACTCCTCGGTCAGGTCGCACTCGGCCAGCCAGGAGGCCGGGTCGATTGCGAAGAGCTGCTCGCGGTCGCTCTCGGAGAGTTCGAGGCCCTGCAGGTTCAGACCGTCCGCGGTCGGCAGCAGGCCGATCGGGGTGTCCACGGCCTCGGCGCGGCCTTCGAGGCGGCGCACCATCCACTCCAGAACCCGGGAGTTCTCACCGAATCCGGGCCAGATGAAGCTGCCGTCGGCGCCCTTGCGAAACCAATTCACCTGGAAGATCGCGGGAGCCTGGGTGCCGAGGGACTTGCCCACCTTGAGCCAGTGCGCCCAGTAGTCGGCCATGTTGTAGCCGCAGAAGGGCAGCATCGCGAACGGGTCCCGGCGCAGCTCGCCGACGGTCCCTTCGGCGGCGGCGGTCTTCTCACTCGAGATCGTGGCGCCCATGAAGACGCCGTGCTTCCAGCTGCGCGCCTGGGCCACCAGCGGCACGTTCGTCGCCCGGCGTCCGCCGAAGATGATGGCGTCGATCGGCACGCCACCGGCGGCCTCCCAGTCATCGGCGATCGACGGGCACTGTGCGGCGGCCACGGTGAAGCGGGAGTTCGGGTGCGCGGCAGGTCGGCCGGACGCGGGGGTCCAGTCGTTGCCCTGCCAGTCGATCAGGTGTGCGGGGGGCGTGTCGGTCAGCCCCTCCCACCAGACGTCTCCGTCGTCACGCAGGGCGACGTTGGTGAAGATGGTGTTGCCCCACATGGTGGCGACTGCGGTGGGGTTGGTGGTTTCGCCGGTGCCGGGGGCGACGCCGAAGAAGCCGGCCTCGGGGTTGATCGCCCAGAGGCGGCCGTCTTCACCCTGGCGCAGCCAGGCGATGTCGTCGCCGATGGTCTCCACCTTCCAGCCCGGAATGGTCGGCTGCAGCATCGACAGGTTCGTCTTGCCGCACGCGCTCGGGAACGCGGCGGACACGTGGAACACCTTGCCCTCGGGGGAGATCAGTTTGATGAGCAGCATGTGCTCGGCGAGCCAGCCCTCGTCGCGGCCCATGACAGATGCGATCCGCAGCGCGAAGCTCTTCTTGCTCAGCAGCGCGTTGCCGCCGTATCCGGAACCGTACGACCAGACTTCGCGGGTGTCGGGAAACTGAACGATGTACTTGGTGTCGTTGCAGGGCCATTGCACATCGGCACGCGCCACACCGGCGTCATCGACGAGGGGGTAGCCGATGCTGTGCACGGTGTGCACCCACGGGTCGCCGGCCTCGATCATCTCGAGGATCTGCTCGCCCATTCGGGTCATGATGCCCATGTTCAGCACCACGTAGGGGGAATCGGTGATCTCCACGCCGAGCTGAGAGATCGGGCCGCCGAGCGGGCCCATCGAGAACGGCACGATGTACATGGTGCGGCTGCGCATGCTGCCGGCGAAGACACCGGCCAGCTCGGCGCGCATCGCGACGGGCTCCGACCAGTTGTTGGTGGGGCCGGCGTCGTCGGGGTCGATGGAACAGATGAAGGTACGGTCCTCGACGCGGGCCACGTCTTTGGGGTTGGTGCGGGCGAGGTAGCTGTTGGGCCGCCATTCCGGGTTCAGGCGGATCAGCTTGCCCTCGGCGACGAGCTGGCGGCTGAGAATGCTGGCCTCACGCGGCGATCCGTCACACCAGATGATCGCATCCGGCAGCGTGAGCCGCGCGATCTCGTCAACCCAGGCCTGCAGTGTCGGGTCGGTGCTTCCGGTGCGCGTGGGACTGAGAGTATCGGGGGTGTGGATCGGGTTGGTGAGGGTCATGGGAGACCTTCCTGCCGCTCGGCGTCAATGGAGATGCGGGTGTTGCCTGAGATCATGTGGCTGAGATGATGTGCCTGAGATGGAGTGGCTTCAGCGCATAAAATCTGCCAGTGCTCTAACAATGGCCCCTTGGAGCCGGGCGTGGGCCAGAATTGCGAAGTTAAAAAGGTCTCTTCTTTCGCTAAAGTTAAGAAATGACGCCTCAAGCCTCCGATCTCATGACCCTGGGCCACCGCATTCGCCACTTTCGGGGCGAGCGCGGCCTCACGCTCGACCAGCTCGGCAGCCAGGTCGGGGTGGCGGGCAGTCAGCTGTCGCTGATTGAAAACGGGTTGCGCGAGCCCAAACTGTCGCTGCTGCAGCAGATCAGCGCGGCCCTCGACGTGCAGCTCGGCGACCTGCTCAGCCGGGAGGCGCCCAACGACCGGGCCGCACTCGAGATCGAGCTGGCCCGGGCGCAGAAGAACCCGCTCTACGGCGCCCTCGGTCTGCCCACGGTGAAGGTCACCAAGGGCACCCCGCTCGCGGCCATCGAGTCTCTCCTGGGGCTGCACCGTGAGCTCGCCCGGCGCGCCAGCGAGGCCATCGCCACCCCGGAGGAAGCCCGCCGGGCCAACACGGAGCTGCGGGAACGCATGCGCGATCAGGACAACTACCTGCCCGCGATCGAGCAGCTCGCCGAGGACCGGGTACGTGCCTCCGGACACGCCGGCGGCGCGCTCACCCACCGCGAGGTGAGCGTGATGGCCGAACAGCTCGGTTTCAGCCTGATCTACGTGAACGACCTGCCGCATTCCACCCGCTCGGTGACCGACCTGCACAACGGGCGCATCTACCTGCCGCCGGCGTCGATCCCCGGCGGGCATGGACTGCGGTCGATGGCGTTGCAGGCGATCGGCCACCGGTTGTTGCAGCACGAACGGCCCCGCAGCTACGCCGAGTTTCTCTGGCAGCGCCTGGAGATCAACTACTTCGCGGCGGCCGCGCTCATGCCGAGGGAGGCCTCCGTCGCCTTCCTGTCGGCGGCGAAACGGGAACGTGAACTCTCCGTGGAGGACTACCGCGACACATTCGGGGTGACTCACGAGGCGGCCGCGCTGCGCCTGACCAACCTGGCCACCAGCCACCTCGACATGCCGCTGCATTTTCTGCGCGTGAACGGGGACGGTTCGCTGCAGAAAGGCTACGAGAACGACGGCCTGCCGCTTCCGGTCGACGTGACCGGGTCGATCGAGGGCCAGTACGTCTGCAAGAAGTGGAGCGCCCGCACCGCGTTCACCCACACCAACCGCACCACGGAGTTCTACCAGTACACCGACACTCCGGCGGGAACGTTCTGGTCGGCCACCCAGACCGGCAAGACCGATGCCGGTGAGTACTCCATCAGCGTCGGGGTTCCCTTCACGCAGGCGAAGTGGTTTCGCGGGCGAGAGACCACGCAGCGCTCGGTGTCGCACTGCCCGGATGAGTCGTGCTGCCGCCGCCCCGACACGGGCCGGGCCAGCCGGTGGGAGGGCCGCGCCTGGCCGAGCGCCCGGCTGCACGCCCATGTTCTCTCCCCCCTGCCCTCGGGCACGTTCCCCGGCGTCGACGACACCGAGGTGTACGAGTTTCTCGAGGCGCACGCCGCCACGTAGCCACGCCGCGTCAGCGTGGCTGCATACGAATCGCGCCGTCGAGGCGGATGGTCTCCCCGTTGAGCATCGGGTTGGCCAGGATATGCAGCACCAGCGCGGCGAACTCGCTCGGGTCGCCGAGCCGGGCCGGGTGCGGCACCTGCGCGCCGAGCGAGGCCCGCACGTCGGCGGGCAGGCCCTGGATCATCGGGGTCGCGAAGGTTCCCGGCGCAATGGTCATCACCCGAATCAGCGCGGTCGCGAATTCCCGCGCCAACGGCAACGTCATCGCGGCCACGCCCCCCTTCGAGGCGGCATAGGCGGTCTGGCCGATCTGCCCGTCGAAGGCGGCGACGGAGGCCGTGTTCACGATCACGCCGCGCTCCGACACCCCCGGCAGATCGAACTTCGGGTCAACGTACGGGCTGCGCAGCGGTTCGGTGCGCAGCATCGCGGCCGCGGCGAGGCGCACGACATTGAATGTGCCCACCAAGTTGATGCGCACCGCCCGCTCGAAATCCTCGAGCGGCATCGGCCCGTCACGGCCGACGGCGCGGGCGCCGGGGGCTATTCCCGCGCAGTTCACCACGATGCGCAACGGTGCGCGCTGCACGGCCGCGTCGACGGCGGCCTGCACGTCGCCGGCGCTGGTGACGTCGCCGGCCACGAAACAGGCGTTGCCGAGCCCGGCCGCGATCGCGTCACCGGGGGCTCCGGGCAGGTCCAGCAGCACCACGGCCACCCCGGCCGCATGCAGCGCCCGGGCGGTCGCCAGCCCGAGGCCGCTGGCCGCGCCGGTGACCAGGGCGGAGCATCCGTCGAGCTGCATCAGAGCCTTTCGATCAGGGTGGCGTTGGCCATGCCGCCGCCCTCGCACATGGCTTGCAGGCCCCAGCGCCCGTCGGTGGCTTCGAGCTGGGTGAGCAGGGTGCCGAGCAACCGGGTGCCCGACGATCCCAGCGCGTGGCCGAGGGCGATGGCGCCGCCACGCGGGTTGAGCCGGTCGGGGTCGGCGTCGATCTCGCGCTGCCAGACCAACGGCACGCAGGCGAACGCCTCGTTGACCTCGTAGGCGTCGATGTCGTCGATGCTGAGGCCGGCCCGGGTGAGAATGCGGCGGGTCACCGGAATCACGCCGGTCAGCATCAGTAGCGGGTCGCTTCCGGTCACCGCGAAGCTGTGCAGGCGCGCCCGGGGCCGCAGGCCGAGCTGCGCGGCGCGGGCCTCGCTCATGATGAGCGTGGCCGACGCGCCGTCGGTGAGCGGTGACGAGTTGCCGGCGGTGACACGCCAGTCCAGGTCGGGAAACCGGGCGGCGAGAGCGTCGGTGCGAAACGCGGGCGCCAGTCCCGCGAGCGAGGCGTGCGTGGTGCCCGGCCGCACGGTCTCATCGGCCGTCACGATGCGCCCGTCGGGGGTCGTGACGGGTATCACCTCACCGAACAGGCGGTCCGGGTCGGCGAGCGTCGACGCGGCGTCCATCTCGGCGGCGAGAGCGGCGAGGCGGTGTGACCGGGCGGCGAAATCGTCGAGTTCGCCGCGCCCGAGGTGCCATTTCTCGGCGATGAGTTCGGCGGCGACGCCCTGGTTGACGAGACCCTTGGGGTAACGGGCGCGCATGCCGGCGCCGAACGGATGCTGCCCGCCGGCCACGCCGGTTCCCAGCGGCACCCGGCTCATCGATTCCACCCCGCAGGCGATGACCACGTCGTAGCTGCCGGCCATGACACCCTGCGCGGCGAAGGCCACCGCCTGCTGGCTGGATCCGCACTGCCGGTCGATGGTGACACCGGGCACGAACTGGGGAAAACCCGCGCTCAACACGGCGGTGCGCACGATGTTGGAGGACTGTTCTCCGGACTGGGTGACGCATCCGCCGATCACGTCATCGACCAGGGCCGGGTCGAGGTCGCTGCGCAGCATCAGCTCCCGCAACACCACCGCCAGCAGGTCGGCCGGGTGCAGGCCGCTGAGGGCCCCACCCGGTTTTCCGCGCCCGCTCGGGGTGCGCACGACATCTATGATCACAGCGCCATTGCTCATGCCCCCACCCTACGACCATCCGCCCGTTCTGTGGCCGGATCAGCCAGAGAGCGCCCACATGGCCACGGCGCTGGCCGCGGCCACGTTGAGCGAGTCGATGCCGTGCTTCATGGGAATCTGCACGACCGTGTCGGAAGCCGCGAGCGCCTCGGGGGTGAGGCCGTCTCCCTCGGCGCCGAGCAGCAGGGCGAGCCGGTCGTGCCCGTGGCCGGTGAAGTCGCGCAGGCTCACGGCCTCGGCCGACAGAGCCAGCGCGGCCACGTGAAAACCGTGCCGGTCCAGCAGCGCGCGGGTGGTCGGCCAGTCGCCCACCCGGGTCCAGGGAACCTGCAGCACGGTGCCCATCGACACCCGGATGGCGCGGCGATAGAACGGGTCCGAGCAGCGCGGGGTGACCAGCACCGCGTCGGCGCCGATCGCGCCGGCGGACCGGAAGATGGCGCCCACGTTGGTGGGGTCCGCCACGTTCTCGAGAATCACGATGCGCCGGGCATGCTCGAGCAGACTGTCGGCATCGGGCAGTTCGGGCCGGTGCATCGACGCGACCAGGCCGCGGTGCAGAACATACCCGGTCAGCTCGGCGAGCATCTCACCCGGGCCCACGAACACGGGAACGCTCTCGGCGAGGTCGCCGAGCACGGCCACGGCTTCGTCGGCTGTGCCGCCGAGCGCGAGTACCGACCGTGGCCGGTGGCCGGCCCGCAGCGCCCGCTCCAGCACCAGTGCCGACTCGGCGATGTACAGGCCGTGTTCGGTGCCGCGGGCTTTCTTCAGGGCCACATCGGTGAGGTGGGCGTAGTCGACCAGGCGGGGATCGCTGAGGTCAGTAATGGTGATGACGGGCATTCGTTCAGCCTACGACCGGCGCGGCCCGGCGCGGCCCGGCCCGGCCCGGCGCGG
>JAWOHA010000238.1:0-7337 GCA_046496385.1 Cryobacterium sp.
TCACGACAGGTAACAGTTGTGGGAGCGCTCTCAAATTCTCCTTGTCTTTTGTCGCAGGGGTGCCCTATGGTTCATGAGAGCGCTCCCAAATGACCCACTAACGGGGGTAGGACATGAGCGCTTTGCCGGTCCGCAACGACGCGAACCGGGGATCAAGGGGAAGCACAATGAGTATCTACGACCACGTCCACGCACCAGCGGAGAGCCGGGGGAGGGGAGATACCAGCCGGCCGCGAGCGCGTCGAGTGGCGGTCTTCACCGCCGCCGCCGTGCTGCTGAGCGGATTCACCGCGACCGGCGCCGCACACGCCGAAACCCTTCCGGTCGGCACCGGCAGCTACACCACCGACGCGGTCGGACCCGCTCCCGAGGGCTGCGCGCCGCTCGCGACGGATGCCCGCGCCTACGTCACGGACTCCGCCCCCGCCGGCGCCGTCCCCACCAACGACTGGTGGTCGTCGCTTCTGTTCAAGAAGTACAACTGCGTCGGCAGCGAGCCGTTGCACGCCCACCCGCTCTCCTACCTCCCGCAGGCTGCCGGCCTCGGCCTGTCGAACACCACGACACCGACCATGAACGGCAATCCCGGCGGCATCGGCGAGTTCCACTACGCCTACGAGCAGGATGTCATCGTCGGCGTCGCCGGGCTCACCGCCCCCGTCGTCGAGGTCGCCGACTGGACCGACTGGACCGTGACTCCCTCGTGGAGCGACGGCACCCGGTCGATGACCGCGACGATCGGCCACGGCCTGCCGTTCGGCTACTACGACATCGCCGGCGGCGACGCCGTGATCACGGCGGGAGCCGACCTCCGCGTCTGGCTCAACGACGCCGAGCGCATCGGCTTCAGCTCGGGCGGCGCCGACTACGTCGCCTTCGCCCCGACCGGAGCCGCCTGGACCGTCGCCGGCAGCACTCTCACGAACACTCTCGACGGCAAGGGGTACCTCTCGGTCGCCGCGCTGCCGACGAGTCCGACGGACACGGATGCTGCTCGCACCGCGATCGCCGATGACTACACGCCCTACGCGTACGCGAAAGTCACGGGAACCCGCGCGGACTTCGTCTACAACGAGGCCGAGAGCATGGTCGAGACCACCTACTCGGCCGAGACCGAGGTGCTCGAGGGAACCAACTCCGGCACCGTGCTGTCGCTCTACCCGCACCAGAGCGTGTACCTCGACGGCGTGACCGGCGACGGTCCGTCCGCGGGCGCGACCCTCGACCGCACCTACGTCTCCCCTCGCGGGGCGATGACGACGCTCGTCGGCGCCACCTCGTTCACGACGGCCACCCCGTTCACGGGCGTGCTGCCCGAGATCCCCGCCGTCGCCACCGGCGCGGGTGACGCGAACGCCCGCCTGGACGCGCTTCTCGACCAGGTCGCGGCCGACCCGATGAGCATCGACAACGACGACACCTACTGGACCGGCAAGGCCCTCGGCCGCGCCGCCCGCATTGTCGAGATCGCCGACCAGCTCGACCGCACCGCGGTCCGCGACACGGCCCTCGCCCAGATGAAGGCGACGCTCACCGACTGGTTCACCGCCTCGCCCGGCGAGACCGAGCAACTGTTCGCGTACAACGAGAACTGGGGCACCCTCGTCGGGTTCCCGGCGTCGTACGGCTCGGACAAGGAGCTCAACGACCACCACTTCCACTACGGGTACTTCATCGTCGCCGCCGCAACGCTCGCGCGCTTCGAGCCCGAGTGGGCCGCGCAATCGGCCTACGGGGGCATGGTCGACGAGCTGATCGCCGACGCCAACGGCTTCGACCGCGACGAGACCCGGTACCCGTACCTGCGCGACTTCGACATCTACGCGGGCCACGACTGGGCATCCGGTCACGGCGCGTTCGCTGCCGGCAACAACCAGGAGTCGAGCTCCGAGGGCCAGAACTTCGCCAACGGACTCATCCAGTGGGGCACCGCCACCGGCGACACCGCCACGCGCGACGCGGGGATCTACCTCTACGCCACGCAGACCGCCGCGATCCAGCAGTACTGGTTCGATGAGTCGGGCGCCATGCCGGATGCGTTCGGGCACAGCACCGCGGGAATGATCTGGGGCGACGGCGGAACCTACTCCACGTGGTTCAGCGCCGAAGCGGAGATGATCCAGGGCATCAACACCCTGCCGATCACCGGCGGGCACCTCTACCTGGGCCTGCGCCCGACCGATGTGGTCGAGAACTACAACGAGATGGTCGCCGTCAACGGCGGCAACCCCGACGTCTGGCAGGACATCGTCTGGTCGTACCTCGCGCTCGGAGACGCGCCCGCGGCGCTCGCGAAGCTCGACAATGACCGCGAGTACCCCGAGGAGGAGGGCGAGAGCCGCGCTCACACCTACCACTGGATCGCGAACCTCGCGACCCTCGGAACCCTCGACGCCGGCATCCACGCCGACGACCCGATGGCCGTTGCATTCAGCAAGGACGGCGCCACGACCTACGTCGCGAGCAACATCACGCAGGCGCCGATCTCGGTGACCTTCTCGGATGGCACCGTGCTCGATGTGCCGGTGGGCGAGACGGTGACGTCGGGCGCGCAGGTCTGGAGCGGCGGCGGAGCGCCCAGTGGCACCGAGGAGCCGGCGGATCCGACCGATCCGGTGACCCCTCCGGCCGCCACCACGACCACGTTCTACCTCGGCACCGCCGGCTCGCTCCTCGCCGAACCGGGCACGACGGAGACGGCAACGCTCGCTCCGCGCACCGGAATGGATGCCGTCGGCGATGCGTCGGCGGGACTCGCCCTCACTGCGGAGAACCTGAACGGCACCTTCGCCGGCAGTCGCACCGCGTTCGACATCGGAGTTGACACCCTCGGGGTCGGAAACGCCACGCGACTCAGGGTCTCGTACGACCTGACCGGCGACGGCACCTACGACCGCATCGAGACCTACAACTACTACCCGACCGACCCGGTGCCCGGCTACGAGCGCTACACCGCCGAGCGCGGCATCGCCGACGTCGTCGGCGACCTGGGCGACTTGGTCGACGGATCGATGAAGGTGGAACTCTGGAACGTTCTCGGCAACGCGGAGTCCACGATCGACCTCGCGACCTCGTTCGTGAAGGCGCCGTTCTCCGGACTGGTGCTCGGCGACCCGGGAACGGACCCGGGTCCTGACCCGGAGCCGGAGCCTGAGCCCGACGTCGTCGTGCCCGGAAGCCCCGGCGAGGTGATGCTGACCCCTGTGGACGGCAGCACGATCGACGTGGCCTGGGACGCACCGCTCGAGACCGGCAGCAACCCGGTCACCGACTACCGCCTCGAGTACCGGGTGACCGGCCAGTCGGAGTGGACGACGGTGTACGACGCGGTCACGGCCACGACGGGCGCCCAGATCCGGATGCTCGTGCCCGGCACCGAGTACCAGGTGCGAGTGCAGGCGGCATCCGCCGCCGGGCTCGGCGAGTTCTCCCAGCCGGTCGCGGCGAGCACCTTCTCGCCGCCCACCGCACCGCGCGGCGCGGTCGTCAAGGTGCAGGGTAAGTCCCTGCTGGTCTCCTGGACGGCTCCGCTCTCCGACGGCGGCTTCGCGATCACGGACTACGTGATCGAGACGTCGACCGACGGCGACAACTGGAGCACCTTCGGCGATGGCGTCAGCACCGCGGTGAGCACGAAGGTCACCGGCCTCGCCGGCAAGACCCAGTACTCCGTGCGGATCGCGGCGGTGAGCGACGTCGGAACCGGCGCCTGGCTCACGACGACGGCCAGAACGAAGTAGCCCGAACACACGGTAGTCACCGCACGCGGCGCCCCCTGCATCCTTCGGATGCGGGGGCGTCGCTGTGCGGCCGGGCGTCGGGTCCTTAGCCTCGATCCACCGGTCGAGTTGAGGTTGTAGCGGCGCGTTAAACCGAGAATGCCAATCGGATCAGGAAAAATAGAACTTACTTAGGGTTCATTTCGACCGATTCGAGAGGCATCTCGTAGATGCAACTTTTCCACAGTTCCAGCCGCTTGTCAGCCACCTTCGACGACACAAATCTCGTTTCGGCCGCGGGGCTGGTCCCCGCGAGGGCGATGGCGGTGAAAACCGGCCTCAGCGACCTCGCCGATGCGTGGCTGACCTTGCCGGGGTGCTTCGGCGCGAACTCGGGGTTGAAAGTGACCGCGTTGGTCGCGGGGATGCTCGCTGGAGCCGATTCGATTGATGACATGGCGTTGCTGCGGCACGGCGGCATGAAGAAACTGTTCGTCGGGACGTATGCCCCATCGACGTTTACCAGAAGCAAGGCTCCGGTTACGGCTACTCCGGAGTGCGCGGTCTGAACGCCCTGATCGGCATCGTCTCCACACCGAAGGCGTCGCCGATCATCATCGGGTCCCGGCTACGGAAAGGCGCGGCAGGTTCCCCGCGCGGCGCGGGGAAGTTCGTCGAGGATGTCCTCGCCACCGTGAAACTCCTCCGCAGCCAGACGGCCGCCGGCCTGGTGCTGCTGCGCGCGGACAGTGCGTTCTACGGCCACGCGGTCGTCGCGGCCGCGCACCGCGCGGGGGCGAAGGTCTCCATCACGGCGCGGATGGACCCGGCCGTGAAACGAGCTCTCGGCACGATCACCGATGACCAATGGACGACGATCAACTACACCGACGCGATCCGTGACGAAGCCACCGGCGCCTGGATATCGTCCGCCGAAGTCGCCGAAGTCGCGGAAGTCCCGTTCACTGCTTTCAGTTCACGCAAGAAAGCCGAACGCATCGTTGGACGCCTGGTCGTGCGCCGGATCCCGGAACTGAATCAGAAAGCCACCGAAGGGCAGCCGACCCTGTTTGACACGCACCGGTTTCACGCGTTCTTCACCACCAGCGACCTGGACACCGTCACCGCGGACCAGACCCACCGCCCGCATCTCCACCTCCGCGCGAAAAATCACCCTGCACCTGCCGACCAACTGGCCCTGGGAACCCGGATGGACGGCCGCGTTCGCGGCGGCCTGCGGCCCGCCGCAAACCGCAAACCGCAAACCGCCGCCACCTAACCACCAGCCACCCGGCGAACGAGGACGTGGAACACCACCGGCAGCAAGGCCGGCAGCCTCGCCCTGCCCACCACAAAAACCCGGACTCTGAATTCAACGACGCCGATCAGTCAAGGCGGAGCGGTGGATCGAGGCTAAGCGAAGCGGCAGCGTTTCCCGAGGTTACGAAGGGGGCTAGGAACGTGGCGTCAAAGGTGGCGTTTTCCGCAGAGCTCGAACGCCGCAGGCGTCGCTGCATAAAACGTCGGTATTGAATCACTTGAGCGAGCAAAGGAGGTTAAACCGCTGGACTTCTGGGATACAGGGTCCCTAGAGGACTATTCGTTCATGCCGACTCAAGAGGGAGCCAAGAAGGCGCCTGCAGAAATGGCCTCATTTTCTGCTTGGCGTTAGCCGAAGCGAATGTATTCGCTGCGCCAAGCTTCTCGAGGCGTTAGCGCCTGGTCAGCTGTCGATACGTCAGGCTCCTCGGCGGACGGTGACCGATCGGGCGCTGAGGTGGAATTGATTCGGCGATGTGATGGAATCGAAACTATTCGTCCCATCTCCCATTCGCTCTATGAGTGGCCTGAGGGAATTACGTGAACTACCCGCAGACATCAAACCCCTGGATCCCTCACCCAAACTGGGAACCAGGGGTTTTTTCTGTCTCAGCATCGGCGCCGTGCCGGTGATGGGTCTGCCCTGTCGATCCAGCCCGACCCAAGCGCCGCGGGCTAGGAAGACGGCCCGGTCTGGTCTAAGTTTCGGCGGCCCCTATGGAGCCCGATTTCGTAGGCCGTCAGGGAGATGAGGGTCACTGCGATCAGCGGCAGCACGAACCAGGCCATGGTTGCGGTGAACCCTTCCAGCGCATAGTGCGCGGTGGCGGTCAGCACGACATATCCGGTGTACGCCAGGTACAGCCCAACGAACAGGCCGCCCTCCCAGCGCGCAATTGCGAAGCCGGTGAATGCGATGGGCAGCAGCGCCACCGAGGCCGCGAGCATCACCGGCATATCGAAGGCGACCGCAGCAGCGTCTACGGGAATACCCTCAAGAGAGATCATGGCGGGCAGACCCAGCACCAACCCGATGTTGAAGATGTTGCTGCCCACCACGTTGCCCACGGCCAGATCGCCTTCCCCCCGACGCACCGCAATGATGGATGTCGCCAGTTCGGGCAGCGATGTCCCGACAGCCACCACGGTCAGACCGACCACGAGACTGCTCACGCCCAGAGAGTCGGCAATGTTCACCGCACCCTCCACGAGCAGCGTCGCGCCGGAGACCAGCAAGGCGACTCCCAGCAACACGAGCAGGAGCGATTTGCCGAACGAGTCGGCAGGCGCCGCCTCGGTCTTCCCGTCCGAAACGGTGCCGGGCGACGCCACGCCCGGCTCCTGCGCATCCACGAGGACCGTTGCGCCACGCCGGCTGATGACGACGGTCATCACGATGTGCGCCAGCATGACGCAGAAAAGGATCAACCCATCCACCGCACTGATCCTCCCGTCCAGAGACAAGAGCAACATCCCGGCTGACAGCACGACCATCAGGGGCACGTCGAAGCGCACCAACCGCTGCTTCACGGCAAGCGGGACGATGAGTGCGGCCAGCCCGAGGATGAGCAGGACGTTGACGATGTTGCTGCCGACCACATTGCCCACAGCAAGCCCGGGTTCGTCGCGCATGACGGCGCCGATGGTCACGGCCAGCTCCGGTGCTGATGTGGCCGCCGAAACCACGGTGAGCCCGATCACCAGTGACGAAATCCCCATGCGGCGGGCTAACGCTGAGGCCCCCCGCACCAGAAACTCCCCACCGAGCACCAGCAGAACCAACCCCGCCGCAATGCGTGCCACGTCAAGTATCTGCATGATTCAGAAGTGTATAGGGCTCCTGTTCCGGCTCTCAGCCGACGTCGGATGCTTCGGGGGCGCCCCGGGCGTCGTCGTGCGGGGAGGCCGCCGTCTTTTTCTCGTCGCGCAGAAAGTACGCCCCGAGCGCCCCGGCGAGAGTTGCGAAGACGGCGACGGAATAGATGGCCAGAGCCACGTGGAGCAGCCGCGAGAAAGCGTCGTCCGTGGTGATCCCGCCTCCGGTGATCGTGGCCAGCGCCGCTTCGTACAACGCATCGGCGTAGCTGTCGTGCACACCGAAAGCGTAAAGGAGCTGGCTTGAGGCCAGCACGACCACGCCGGTCAGCGATGCCAGCCATCCGATCCGGGAAGACAACAACCGGGCCGCTGACCGCGATCCTCGCACCCCGGCCGAGAGTATGCCGCCGACCCGGGTCAGGCGGCTGATCCGTACGAGTCGGAGGGCCTGCACGGCACGGAAGAACCTGAGGAACGGGA
>JAWOHA010000002.1:0-10554 GCA_046496385.1 Cryobacterium sp.
TCCACGCGTCGACCATGGTTTTGTCCCCCGTCTCCGCTTTTCCGCGAAGGACGATGCCGTCGCGGGCGGCGGTCAACAACGCCAGCACCTCGGCCTGGCCCAGTTCGGGCGCCGGGCCCACGGCCACTGCGGCTTTGAGAAAAGCGGTGCCGTAAAGCGGACCGGCGGCACCGCCCACGGTGGAGATGAGAGTCGTGGCGACGAGTTTCAGAACATCCCCCGGCACCGCGTTCTCGGGAAGAGCCCCGAACTTACCGACCACGGCCTGAAAGCCCCGGTTCATGTTCTCGCCGTGGTCACCATCACCGATGTCCCGGTCGAGAGTGTTCAGCGCTTCCCGATGCACGCTGAGAACCCGCGCACTCTCTATGATCCAGTCCCGGGCCCAGGAACCGTTCAACTGCAACACTCTCTACCGCCCCCACCGCAACGCGGCAGTCTCCACGGGGGCGTCCCACAACTCTGTGAGTTCATCATCGAGCTTGAGCAGTGAGATGGACAGTCCCTGCATGTCCAGCGAAGTGGTGTAGTTGCCCACGAGGCTCCGGACCACGTCGATGCCCTGTTCTGCGAGGACCTCGGCCGCGTGACGGAACGCGATGTACAACTCGACCTGCGGGGTGCCGCCCATGCCGTTCACCAGAAGCAGCACACGGTCACCGCTGGCGAAGGGCAGATCTTCGAGAATCGGAGCGAGGAGCCGGTCTACGATGGCGTCAGCCGGTTCGAGAGGGATCCGCTCACGGCCCGGTTCCCCGTGAATGCCGATTCCGATTTCGATTTCATCGTCCGCGAGTGTGAAGCTCGGCACTCCGGCGTGCGGAACGATACAGGCGGTCAGCGCCACCCCCATGGTGCGCACCCGGGAATTGACTTTTTGGGCCATCGCGGTCACAGCGGCGAGAGTGTCCCCCCGCTCGGCTGCGGCGCCGGCGATCTTCTCCACCAGGACCGTTCCCGCCACACCCCGGCGTCCCGCCGTGTAGAGGGAATCTTTCACGGCCACGTCATCGTCCACGACAACGCTGCTCACCTCAACACCTTCCAGGCCGGCGAGTTCGGCCGCGGTTTCAAAGTTGAGCACGTCACCGGTGTAGTTCTTCACGATGTGCAGCACGCCCGCTCCCCCGTTCACCGCGATCGTGGCAGCCACGATCGGGTCGGGCGTCGGCGAGGTGAAGACCGGCCCCGGTACAGCGGCATCCAGCATGCCGACACCGACGAATCCGGCATGCAACGGCTCATGGCCGCTGCCGCCACCGCTGACGATACCCACTTTGCCCGTGACCGGCGCGCCGCGCCGAACGACGTAGATCGGGTCGTGCGAGACCCTGACCAGGTCGGGGTGCGCGGCCTCGAACCCGGCGACGGCTTCGGCGACGACGTTCTCTGCATCGTTGATGAGCTTCTTCATGGTCAACCCTTCATTGGTGTTGCCGATAAACCGCGCGTGCGGCTGCGAGTGGTGCGAGCCTCCGGCCGCTTCCGGGCCGGCAGCGGTCACGCACTCAACATACGCTCCAGACGACGTGCCGGGGACTGAAAGCGTACAGCCGGCGCAATGTCGTGCAAAATATCCCCTTCAAGGGGCTTTCCCCTGATCACGGCCACGCGCTAGGGTGATGCCACCATTCACCGTTGAGGGGCATCTGGGCTTCTCCCGGTCGGACCGAAAGGACATCGTGGATAATCTCGCAATTGTCGCCCTATCGGAGGTAGT
Organism: Cryobacterium sp.; assembly: GCA_046496385.1. Taxonomy (GTDB): domain Bacteria; phylum Actinomycetota; class Actinomycetes; order Actinomycetales; family Microbacteriaceae; genus Cryobacterium. The sequence continues at coordinate 1,721 of JAWOHA010000002.1, forward strand.
CGGAACGGCGATGCTGGTGCTGCTGGGTACAGGCGTGGTCGCCAACGTCGCCCTGGCCAAGACGAAGGGACTCGGCGGCGGTTTTCTCATGGTGACCTTCGGCTGGGGTTTCGCCGTCTATGCCGGTGTCATCGTGGCCTACAACTCCGGAGCCCACATCAACCCGGCCGTGACGCTGGGCCTGGTTGCCTCGGGAGCCACCGAATTCGGCCTCGGAGTGCCGGTCACCATCGTGTCCGTTCTCGTCTACATCGCCGCGCAGTTCGTCGGTGCCATCATCGGTGCCGTGGTGTGCTGGCTCGTGTACAAGCAGCACTTCGACGCCGAACCCGAGGCGGCCAACAAACTGGGCGTCTTCTCCACCGGCCCGGCCATCCGCAGCTACTCCTGGAACCTGGTGACCGAAATCATCGGCACGTTCGTGCTGGTCTTCGTCGTCATCGGGTTCGGTGGCGGGCGACAGGGAGATGGCGGTCTCGCCGCGCTCGGCGCCCTGCCGGTCGCCCTGCTCGTCGTCGTCATCGGCACCTCCCTCGGTGGGCCGACCGGGTACGCCATCAACCCGGCCCGTGACCTGGGGCCCCGGATCGCGCACTTCTTCCTGCCGATCAAGGGCAAGGGTTCCTCTGACTGGTCCTACTCCTGGGTTCCCGTCGTCGGTCCGGTCATCGGCGGAGTCCTGGGCGGCTGGGCCTCTCTCGTCCTGCTGCCGATCATGTAGCCCGGGCGCCTGCCGCACTCACCGCCGAACTCGACACCTGTCGATCCCCACATTCCGCACCACCTCAAGGAGGAACCTTCGTTATGTCTGACTATGTACTCGCAATCGACCAGGGAACCACGAGCTCCCGGGCAATCATTTTCGACAAAGCCGGCTCTATCGTGTCGACCGGGCAACTGGAACACGAACAGATCTTTCCCCAGGCCGGCTGGGTGGAACATGACGCCGCCCAGATCTGGAACAACGTGCGCGAGGTGATCGGGCAGGCTCTCTCCAAAGCCAATCTCACCCGCCACGACATCCGCGCGGTCGGCATCACCAACCAACGCGAAACGGCCGTCGTGTGGGACAAGAACACCGGCGTGCCGGCCTACAACGCCATCGTCTGGCAGGACACCCGCACCCAGCCCATCGTGGACCGTCTCGCCGCCGACGGCGGTGTTGAACGGTTCAAACAGAAAGTGGGCCTACCTCTGGCCACCTACTTCTCGGGCACCAAAATCGTCTGGATCCTGGAAAACGTGCCCGGGGCGCGCGAGAAGGCCGATGCCGGCGATCTGATCTTCGGCACCACCGATTCATGGGTGCTGTGGAACCTCACCGGAGGCATAGACGGCGGCGTTCACGCCACCGACGTCACCAATGCCAGCCGCACCCTGTTCATGGACCTGGAGACCCTCCAGTGGGACGAAGATATCCTCGCAATTTTCGGCGTTCCACTGTCAATGATGCCCGAGATTCGCTCTTCATCGGAGGTGTACGGCACCATCAGCGAGCACAGCCTGCTGCGCGAGGTGCCGGTCGCGGGAATTCTCGGCGACCAGCAGGCCGCAACGTTCGGTCAGGCCGCCTTTGACACGGGCGAGGCGAAGAATACCTACGGCACCGGAAACTTCCTGATTTTCAACACCGGTACCGAAATCGTGCACTCACGTAACGGGTTGCTCACAACACTCGGCTACAAGCTGGGCGACCAGCCCCCGCACTACGCTCTGGAAGGCTCCATTGCGGTGACCGGTTCGCTGGTTCAGTGGATGCGCGACAACCTCGGGCTCATCGGCAGTGCCGCCGACATCGAGGCTCTGGCCACGACCGTCGACGACAACGGTGGTGCGTACTTCGTGCCCGCCTTCTCGGGTCTTTTTGCACCGTACTGGCGGGCGGATGCCCGCGGCGCCCTGGTCGGGCTGACCCGTTTCGTGAACAAGGGCCATATCGCCCGGGCAGCCCTGGAAGCGACCGCTTTCCAAACCCTGGAGGTGATCGAAGCGGTGAACGCCGACTCCGGAGTTCCGCTCACCGAGATCAAGGTCGATGGCGGCATGATCGCGAACAACACCCTCATGCAGTTCCAGGCCGACCTTCTCGGCGTGCCCGTTGTCCGACCGGTTGTCGCCGAGACCACGGCACTGGGCGCGGCATACGCGGCCGGACTCGCCGTGGGCTTCTGGAGCGGGCTGGACGAACTGCGCACCAACTGGCAGGAGGACAGTCGCTGGGAGCCCCGCATGGACGCCGGTGAACGGGACCGGCAGATCCGCAACTGGAAGAAGGCGGTCACCAAGACCTTCGGCTGGGTAGACGAGGACGTGGTGTAGCCCCGCTCCCCCAGGTTGACTGCCATACGCACTGACCGCCATACACTCAGAGCGTCTGCGTCGCGGTCACCCACTGGGCCAGTTTGGTCGCGGCCGCCCCGGAATCTATCGCCGTGGCGGCCACGGCAAGCTGCTCCCGAAAACGTGCCACGATCGATCGTTGCGTCTGAGCGGGGTCGTTGGCCAGCTCGAACGCAACCAGGCCTGCGGCCGCGTTGAGCAGCACAATATCGCGAACGGGCCCGAACTCGCCGGCGAAGACGGTGTGCACGACGCGGGCGTTATGGGCCGCGTCACCGCCGACGAGATCGCCGATATCGGCCAGGGCTATCCCGAGTTCCCGCGGATCGAGGTCGTGTTCGGTGACCAGCCCCCGGGACACCTCCCAGATATGGCTGTGACCGGTTGTCGTGAGCTCGTCAAGCCCGTCGTCGCCCCGAAAGACCAGCGCGGTGGCCCCACGGGTCTGAAAGACGCCCACGAACAACGGAACACGATCCAGCCTGGCCACGCCGACGGCCGACGCCTCCGGCCGAGCCGGGTTGCACAACGGACCGAGGTAGTTGAAGACGGTCGGTATCCCCAGCTCCGCACGGATCGGACCCGCGTGGCGAAAACCGGGATGAAAAGCCGCGGCGTACGCGAATGTGATGCCGGTCTCGTCGAGAATCTCGGCAACCCGTGCGGCCGACAGGGTGAGGTCAACGCCGAGCGCACCCAGCACATCTGATGATCCCGACGCGGAACTCGCAGCCCGGTTGCCGTGTTTGACGACCGGCACCCCGGCCGCAGCACACACAATCGACGCCATCGTGGAGATGTTCACCGTACCGAAGTGGTCGCCGCCGGTACCCACAATGTCCAGAGCCATCGGGTCCACGTTCAGCGCCACGGCGTGTTCGAGAATCGCATCACGAAATCCCACGACCTCGTCAACGGTCTCACCCTTGGCACGCAGGGCCACCAGAAACGCGGCCAGCTGCGCGGATGTGGCCTTCCCCAGCATGACCTGTTCCATGCACCACGCCGCATCCGCGACGCTCAGGTCGATGCCGTCAAGAAGAGCATTAAATATTTTGGGCCAGGACTGCGTATCAAGCATGATCACGATTCTACGGCGAGGCCCCTCTCTGTCTGACGCAGAGCCGCGCCGGCCCGGGTTGAGGCCCGGGAATTGCCCCTCAGCAACGACAAAAATCTCTAATTAGTAGGCCGCAGCACGCCGTAATGAGAAAAAGCTGAATGAATATCGGCCATAATGGAGGGGTGACCAGCACCTCAATTACTCAGACGGCGATTGCGCCCGTTGTGAACCGGCCTAACAGCGTGGCTGTAGGCACCATTGTGTGGCTGGGGAGCGAGGTGATGTTCTTCGCGGGGCTTTTTGCCATCTACTTCACGCTCCGCTCCACTTCCCCGGAGTTGTGGTTGTTCCAAGCGGACAAACACAACTTCACCTTCGCCCTCGTCAACACCCTGATCCTGGTGTCGTCCTCCGTGACGTGTCAGTTCGGCGTGTTCGCCGCAGAGCGGCTTCAGGCTCGATCCACCGGGTGGAAGATGAGCCAGTGGGGCATGGTGGAATGGTTTTTCCTCACCTACGCCCTCGGCGCCATCTTCGTGACCGGACAGGTCCTGGAGTACGCCGTTCTGGTGTCTGAGGGAATCTCCTTGAACACGGATGCGTACGGCTCTGCCTTCTACTACACGACCGGCTTCCATGGAATCCACGTGACGGCAGGACTCATCGCGTTCCTTCTCGTGATCGGGCGAGCGTTCGCGGTCAAGAACTTCGGACACAAAGAAGCCACCAGCGCCATCGTGGTCTCCTATTACTGGCACTTCGTCGACGTCGTCTGGATCGGGCTTTTCCTGGTCGTCTACGTTCTTAAATAAGACTCAGGAGCGGACATCTTCAGCATGACCAGAAAAACACAGACCTCAGCCTCACCGGCCCGGGCCGGCCGCAAGACCGGGCGCCGTCATCCGCTGGCCAACGTCGCCCTCATCGCGATCGGGCTCCTCTTCACGGGAGGCGCCTATGCAGCCTTCAGCACCAGCACGGCGAGTGCTCAAGTCGATATCACGTCTCAGCAGACCATCGACGAGGGCGAGAAGCTCTTCGCCGCCAACTGCGCCACCTGTCACGGCTTGAGCCTGCAGGGCTCCACCGAGGGCCCCAGCCTCCACGGCGTCGGTGCGGCATCGGTTGACTTCCAGGTTGGTACCGGTCGCATGCCGCTGCAGGCGTCAGGACCGCAGGCCGTCAAGAAGCCCGTGCAGTTCACCGAAGAGCAAGTCTTCGCACTCGCCGCCTACGTGGCCTCCACGGCACCGGGCCCGGCCATTCCGGCAGCAGAGTTCCTCGACGGTGCCGGCGACGCGTCCAACGGCGCCGAGCTCTTCCGCATCAACTGCGCCATGTGCCACAACGTCGCCGGTGCGGGCGGGGCGCTCACCGAGGGCAAGTTCGCTCCCGGCCTCGCGAACGTCGAGGCCGTGCACGTCTACGAGGCCATGGTCACCGGCCCGCAGAACATGCCTGTCTTCAATGACATGAACATCTCCCCCGAGGACAAGCGCGACATCATCACGTACCTCAAGTACATCGACGACAATCCCTCGCCCGGCGGACTCTCGCTCGGTTCCGTAGGACCTGTCGCGGAGGGCTTGTTCATCTGGGTCTTCGGCCTGGGAGCGATCGTCGCCCTGACCGTCTGGATCACGGCAAAGTCGAACTAGTCGTCCATCCTGCAGTGACACAGCTTAAGATTTCTACCCAGCGTAAGAAGGAGAACAATGGCCAAGGACGATAACGGCGACGCGGACCGTACCGCCGCCGGTTCGTCGAGCGTCGTACCCGTGGACAAGTCCACCGGTACCGCCGTCGTCACACGGAGTGCCGTGGACAACCCCGGGTTTCCACCTCACCGGGACCGTGTCACCGACATCGATCCCAAAGCAGATCGCAATGCCGAACGCACCGTCTACACGCTCTTCTACGTGTCCATCGTTGGCAGCATCTTCGCCATCGTCGCGTACATGGCGTTCCCGATTGTGCCGGAAGACATGGGCTCTGTTCGCCTGAACAACCTGTTCATCGGTCTCGGCCTCTCGCTGGCGCTATTGGCGCTGGGCATCGGCGCCGTGCACTGGGGCAAAGCCCTCATGTACGGTCGCGAGGGCGTTGACGAGCGTCACCCGGTTCGCGGCACCGACGAGGTGCGGGCCCGCGCGGTGGAAATCTTCCAGCAGGCCAACGAAGAGTCCGGTTTCGGCCGACGCACACTCATTCGCAACAGTCTGATCGGCGCACTCGTCGCCTTCCCGCTCCCCGCTGTTGTGCTGTTCCGAGGTCTGGGCCCGCAAGACCAGGACCCGGTCGCTCTCCTGAAGAACACTCTCTGGGAAGCGGGAACCCGACTGACGATGGACCCCACCGGAGTGCCGATCAAGGCTTCCGACGTGACCCTGGGCTCGTCATTCCATGTGATCCCCGAAGGCCTGATCGAACTCGGCCACGAGAGCCGTCTCGCTGAGAAGGCCAAGTCGGCAGTGCTGCTGATGCGCCTGAAGCCCGACCAGCTCATTGAAACCGCCGACCGCGCCAGCTGGTCCTATGACGGGATCGTCGCGTACTCCAAGATTTGCACGCACGTCGGGTGCCCTGTGGCGCTCTACGAGCAGCAGACGCACCACCTGCTGTGCCCGTGCCACCAATCGCAGTTTGACGTCAAGAATCACTGTGAGGTCATCTTCGGTCCGGCCAAGCGGGCTCTACCCCAGCTCCCCATCGCGGTGGACGCTGAGGGTTACCTCATCGCACAGAGCGATTTCACTGAACCAGTCGGCCCGAGCTTCTGGGAGCGCAGTTAATGACAATCCAAACCGCACAAGAAACCGCAGAGGTCAAGAAATCCGGTGGATTCACGGCTTCCGCTGCGAACTACATCGACGAACGCACCAGCATTTCCGGAGCAGTCAAAGAACTGGGTCGCAAGATCTTCCCGGACCACTGGTCGTTCCTGCTAGGTGAAGTGGCGCTGTACAGCTTCGTCATCATCTTGTTGTCGGGAACCTTCCTGACGTTCTTCTTTGATGCCTCTATGGCCGAAGTGCATTACGACGGTTCCTACGCCCCGCTCAAGGGAATTGCCATGTCGGCGGCGATGTCCTCCACCATGGATATCTCCTTCGACGTGCGCGGTGGACTTCTGATTCGCCAGGTGCATCACTGGGCCGCGCTGCTGTTCGTGGCGGCCATCGGTCTGCACATGCTGCGGATCTACTTCACGGGTGCGTTCCGCAAGCCTCGCGAAATCAACTGGGTCATCGGCTTCGTTCTGTTCATCCTCGCCATGGCCGAGGGTTTCACCGGATACTCTCTTCCTGATGACCTGCTCTCCGGAAACGGTCTGCGCATCATCGACGGCATCATCAAGGGCATCCCTGTAATCGGTACCTGGTTCTCATTCCTGCTCTTCGGCGGAGAATTCCCGGGAACTGCTATCGTGGGGCGGCTGTACGCGCTGCATATCCTGATCTTGCCGGCGATTATCGTCGCCTTGATAGCAATGCACCTGCTCTTCGTCGTGGTGCACAAGCACACCCAGTACCCCGCGGCCGGTCACACCAATGAGAACGTCGTGGGTTACCCGGTGCTTCCCGTCTACGCGGCCAAGGCCGGTGGGTTCTTCTTCATCGTCTTCGGCGTCGTGATGCTGATCGCCTCGTTGGTGACCATCAACCCGATCTGGAACTACGGCCCCTACGACCCGTCACCGGTGTCTGCCGGTACCCAGCCGGACTGGTACATCGGCTTCGCCGACGGAGCCATGCGCCTGGTGCCGCCGGGCTGGGAATTCGTTCTGTTCGGCAACACCTGGTCGATCAACATTCTCGCGGTGCTCGTGGTCGTGGGTATCTTCATCATGCTGGTGCTCGCATACCGGTTCATCGAGGCGTGGATCACCGGCGACAAGCGTGAGCACCACGTCCTCGACCGTCCTCGTAACGTTCCGACGCGCACCGCCATCGGTGCTGCCGGCGTCACGTTCTACGCCGTTCTGTGGGCAGCCGCATCCTCCGACCTGATGGCCACTCACTTCAGTCTCACGATGGAAGGGGTCATCCACACGTTGCAGGCCCTGTTGCTCGTGGGACCGATCGCGGCATACGTCATCACCAAGCGCGTTTGCCTGGCCTTGATGAAGAAGGACCGTGAGATCGTGCTGCACGGTTTCGAGTCCGGCCGCATCGTTCGCCTCCCCGGCGGAGAATTCGTCGAGGTCCACCAGCAGGTGGACGAATACGAACGCTGGAAGCTGGTCAGCTACGTCGACCAGAAGCCGCTGATGCTCCGCCCGAACGCAGACGGGAAGATCACCGTTCCCCAGCAGATTCGTGCCGGCCTCTCACGGTGGTTCTTCGAGGATCGGGTCGTGCCCGTGGACCAGGTCGAGCTCGACACGGTACACGCCGCTCACGCGCCGGCCCTGACCGAAAAGTAGACCGTACCGCAAAACGCAGCATTCAGATCGGGCACCGATGTCACTCCAGAACTTCTCGGAGTGGCTTCGGTGCCCGAACTGTTTCCTCCCCCTGCGCGCGCAGCATCCTCTGCAGCTGGTCTGTGCCGCAGGACATTCCTTCGACGTGAACAAGCAGGGTTTTCTGACCGTGCTGCCCCAGGCGCTGCGATTCATCGGTGACAGCGCCCCCATGCTCGATGCGCGGGAGCAATTTCTCGCACTGGGCTTCTACGACGATCTGCGTGCCACGGTGGCCACCCTTATAGCCGACGAGAGCCCGACCCGCATTCTGGATATCGGCTGCGGCAGCGGTTTCTATCTCGACGCCGCACTGAGCACGGCGAGCGTTCCGGCCGGAACACCTCAGGCCCTGGCCGTAGACCTCTCCCCTGCAGCCGTACGGCGCACCGTGCGCACCCTCCCGGCCGTTCACGGACTCGTCGCTGACGTGTGGTCGCCGCTACCACTTCGGGACGCCTGCACCGACGTTATCCTCAACGTTTTCGCCCCCCGCAATCCGCCGGAATTCCATCGCGTGCTCACGCCGTCAGGCTTACTGCTCATCGTGATTCCGCAGACGAACCACCTGCAGGAACTGCGGGCCGTCGGCCTGGCCCTGGGCGTGCAGGCAGACAAGGTCAGCCATCTGCAACGCACTCTCGGAGGACACTTCCGCCTGTCAGGTCGTGCGTCTCTGCAGCGCAGCATGGCTCTCGACGCTGCCGGTGTGCGTGCCCTGCTGGGAATGGGGCCGTCGGCCCACCATACAGATACCGAGGCCGTGACGGCGCTTCTGGCTGCTGCCACGGGAACCCGCACAGAGGTTACGGCGGCTTTCGACGTGCTCAGTTTTCGTCCCCTGGCCCACGCTGAGTAGGGCCGGCGACCCAGAGTTCCCCTAGCCGGCCCGGTTCGTGCGGCGCGTCTCTCAGCGCGAATACCACGCTGGTCCAGTTTTCAGCAGACCGTGGATCTCACCGTCCG
>JAWOHA010000049.1:0-6662 GCA_046496385.1 Cryobacterium sp.
GAAGGACTGACGCGGAGGGCCTAGAGGGCCTTCGCCGCCGCGACGAGAACCTGCGCGAGCGAGGGGACCCCGGCGGCACGAAAGACCTCGACGCCGTCTGCGCTGCGAACAATGACCGTGGGGGTGTTGCGGATACCGTCGGCCTCGGCCTCGATGGTGTCGCGCGCCACATCGAGCTCCCGCACCGTCGCCTGCGGCACGAGGCGCTGCGCTTCGACGAGCACCGCCCGGGTCTGTGCGCACGGCTCACAAAATGCTGAGGTAAAGAAGGTGAACTCCATGAGTCCAGTCTAGGCCGGGTGCTACGTCGCACCCCGCCTGGCGCGGGCGCCGGCCCGACCGCTCGCGTAAGGCCCCCGGTTAGACTCGTCTCATGACAATTAGCACTGACCGGTTGGTGTGGATCGACTGCGAGATGACCGGGTTGAACCTGGAAGCCGACGAACTCGTCGAAATCGCCGTGGTCGTCACGGACTTCGACCTCAACATCATTGATCCCGGCCTCGACATCATCATCAAGCCCAACGCATCCGCTTTAGAGAATATGGGCGACTTCGTGCGCGACATGCACACGAGCTCGGGACTGATCGAAGAGATTCCGCAGGGCGTGAGCGCCGCAGAAGCCGAGTTCCTGGTTCTGGAATACCTGCTGCGATTCATCCCCGCCGAGCACAAGGCCCCGCTGGCCGGAAACTCCATCGGCACGGACCGCGGTTTCATCGCCCGCTACATGCCGCGCCTGGACGCCCGCCTGCACTACCGCAACGTGGACGTCTCATCGATCAAGGAACTCGCCCGCCGCTGGTACCCGAGGGTGTACTTCAACGCACCCCCCAAGGACGGCGGCCACCGTGCCCTGGCCGACATTCTGGAATCCATTCGCGAGCTCGAGTACTACCGCAAGACCCTGTTCGTGGCCGATCCCGGGCCCACCAGCGACGAGGCGAAGACCCTCTCCGCCGCGGTCGTGCACAACTTCACCGCTCAGTAGTAGTACTATCAATGAGTTGCCGAAGTTCGTAAGAACAACGGTGGCACATGGTGGGTATAGCTCAGTTGGCAGAGCGCCTGGTTGTGGTCTAGGAGGTCGCGGGTTCGAGCCCCGTTACTCACCCCATGTGAATTGAATGAGGAACGGCCCGGAGGAATCCGGGCCGTTTTTTCGTGGGCGGGGGCGGCACGGCGTCCCCGAGGCCGGCCGCACCCGACGGCCGTGAGAAGCTGATCCCATGCTGCAGTTGGAGATGCCCGAATTCGAACGTCTCGTGGTCGACGAGCTCGACCTCCTGCCCGATGACATGGTCGAGGGGCTCGACAACGTGATCTTCGTGGTCGAAGACCGTCCCGACGACGGCTCCCTCGACACCCTCGGACTCTACGACGGCGTCGCCCTCACCGACCGCGGCCAGTACGGCTTCGGCGAGATGCCGGACCGCATCGTGGTGTACCGGGAGCCTCTTCTGGCTGTCTGCGAGAGCCTGGAGCAACTGCGCGACGAGGTGCACGTCACTCTCGTGCATGAAATAGCCCATTTTTACGGAATCGACGATGAGAAGTTACACGAACTGGGCTGGGGTTAGGGGGCCCGTCCGCGGGCCCGATTAGCCTGAGGTATGACTTCCTTCCGTCCCGCACGTTTTCTTGGGATCCTGACCGGCACCGTCGTGATTCTCGGCATCGGGGTGTACGGGCCGGCCACCCTGCTCGGCCCCCTTCCCGACGTGACGATGACGATGGTTGTGCCCGAGGCTGCCGCCCTCCCCCTGTCACCGCCCCGGTTGCCCGGCACGGGCGCCAGCGCCATCACCATCGTGTCGTCGTCCGATGTCGCGGCGACGGAAACGCCGAGCACACCCCGGGAGCCCCTCGCCGTCGCCGGAACCGCTGAGGCCGTACCGATGGCCTCCGCGGCGAAGCTCATCACCGCTCTCGTCGTGCTCGATGCCAGGCCTGTCACCGACGCCGCCAACCCCTCGATCACACTCACCGCCGAGGACTACCAGGATTACCTCGACTATGACGGTGCGGGCGCGCGCACGGTGACCGTCTTCGCCGACGAGGTATGGACCGAGCAGGAAATGCTGCAGGCCCTGCTGCTGGGCTCAAGCAACAATCACGCCGACACTCTGGCCCGGTGGGCTTTCAGCAGCGTCGACGCCTACGTCGCCGCCGCGAACACCTGGCTCGATGCCCACGGCCTCACCGAAACCCGCGTCGTCGACGCCACCGGACTCGACGCGCGCAGCACGGGCTCGGCCGCCGATCTTGCCCGACTGGCCGCCATCGCGGCGGGCGACCCCGTCGTGAGCGGCATCATCGCCGCCCCGGCCACCGCCCTGGCCAGCCGTCGCGGCGTCGACAACACCACCGAGTTTCTCCCCGATCTGGGTGTGACCGGTCTGAGCCGCAGTTACACGGATGCCGGCGGCGTGTGCTTTCTCTTCACCGCCGCGGTCGTCACCGGTGAGAGCACCTTCACCTTCGCCGGAGCGATGATCGGCCAGCCCGACTACGACACTCTCACGGCCGCCGTCACAACGCTGATGGACAGCGCCGTCACCGGTGTCACCGAGCTTCCGCTGCTTGCCCTCGACGCGCCGTACGCGAGTTTCGAGTCCGTCTGGGGCCGAACGGTGTTCGGCGTCGTCGCCGTGGCCCAGACCCGGGTGGGCTGGTCGGCCGTCGCCGTCGGTGACCCCGTCGTGACGGCCGACCCGTTCGCCACCGGCCGCGCCGGCGACACCGTGGGCCGCGTCACCGTTGACACCGGCTCGAGCGACACCGTGTCGAGCCCGCTCAAGCTGGACGGCACCCTGCGCGACCCGGGGCCGGGCTGGCGGCTGCTGAACCCGGTTCCGCTGATCACCGCACTGATCCAGTCACGCAGCTGAGTTCCGGTCACAGCATCGCATCGGTCGCCCGCATCAGTCGCCGGCATCAGTCGCCCGCACGCAACCGTACGGTGGCGGTTTGCTCGGGTGCATGCCGCAGCAGGTACGCCGCCCAGTCCTGCTGCCACTGATCCCAGTGCGGTGAGAACAGGGCGCCGTCACGGTCGAGGGCACGTTTCTTTCGCAGCGCATCGTCGGCTCCGATCCATACCCGCACGTCGCTGAGCGCCGCGTGCTCGGCCGCAAGCGCTCCGCAGCCCTCGATGATCAGCGGATGAGCCGGGTCGATCCCGATCCACTCAGCCGGCTGCTGCCGAGCCCAGTCATAGCGCTGCCACGCGGCCGGGCGGCCCTCCCTGCGCGGCTGCAGAACCTGGGTGCGCACCTGTTCGACCGCGGCTTCGAGTCCACCCCAGCCCGGGTAGATGTCATCAAGGCGTACCAGGGTGGGCGGCACAGAACCCGGCCAGCGGTGCAGGAGAGCATCGGCGAGGGAGCTCTTGCCGGCGCCGCTGGGGCCGTCGATGAGCACCACGCCGCCGGCGTCGATCCCGGCGACGGCCCGTAGCACCGGCCTGATGAGCGCCGATTCCGGCCCGGTAGCGTCGCCGTCCGGTGCCACCGCGCTAGGAGCCACCGAACGCCCCCGCATCGAGCACGAAGTTCCAGCTTCCGGTGAGCACCGCCACCAGCACCGCGAACAGCGCCACTCCGAGGCCGATCGCGAGCAGCCCGACCTCACGACGACCGAACGGTGATTCCCTGGCCCAGGTGCGGTCGATGTCGGCGCCGAACCCGCGCGCTTCCATGGCCGTGGCAAGTTTGCTGCCGCGCCGGATCGACAGCACCAGTAGGGCGAACGCCTGACCGAGCAGCCGGCGCAGGGCACGGCCATCGCCGATTCCGCGGGCACGGCGGGCCAGTTCGAGCGCCCGCCAGTCGTCGAGGAAGAGCCCCACCATGCGCAGGGCCGCGAGGCCGCCCAGAACGAACCGGGCCGGCAGCCGCACGACCTGGCCGAGGCCGTCGGCGAGGTCGGTCGGGTCGACCGTGATGAACAGCACCACCGCGGGCAGGCCGATCGCGAGCACCCGCAGCGTCGTGGCGAGAGCCAGGTCGATGGAGCCGTCGGTGACGGCCACGAGCCCGAAGCTCCAGTACAGCGTTCCGGAGGCCTGCCCGTAGAGCAGCGTGGTGAGCCCGGCTGCCGGAGCGGCGATCCAGACCAGCAGGGTGCGCAGCAGAAAGACCCGCAGGGTGAGGCCCGCCCAGAAGAACAGCACGAGCTCGCACACGAGCGCGACGCCCGCCGACACCCAGTCGATGGTGAGCACCAGCACGGCGGCCAGCAGCAGCGAGGCCCCGAGCTTGGCGACCGGGTTGATCGTGTGAATGGCCCGGTCGCCGCGCACCGGCAGCAGCAGCGTCATGAGGTGTCCGTTCCGGGCGAGGCCGACACCGGCCCGGGAAGGGCCAGCTCGGTGTCGGCGACCGCCGAGACGAAGTCGGCGTCGTGCGAGACCGCGACCACGGCGGTGCCGGTGTCGATGAGCTCTCCCAGCAGCGCCACGATCTCCTGCCAGGTGCGAAAATCCTGCCCGAAGGTGGGTTCGTCGAGCACCAGCAGCCCGGGCTGGGTGGCCAGCACGGTGCCCACCGACAGCCGGCGTTTCTCGCCGCCCGAGAGAGTGAACGGGTTCGCCCCGGCCAGGTGGTCGAGCCGCAGCCGTTCCATCAGCGTATCGACACGGTCGCCGGTCACCGTCTCCGGCAGGCCGAGCATCCGCGGCCCCACGGACAGCTCCGCCCGCACCGTCGCGGCCACGATCTGGTGCTCCGGGTCCTGGAAGACGGTGCCGATCCGGGTGAGCAGCTGCCGGGACTTCCACCGGATCGGTTCGGCGCCGATCCCGTTCGCGAAGGCGGCACTCGCGAGCACTCGGCCGGACGCCGGCTTCAGCAGCCCGGCCAGGGTCAGGGCCAGGGTCGACTTTCCCGCGCCGTTGGGTCCGGTGATCGCCACGGCCGAGCCGGCCCGCACGGTCAGATCGAGGTCTGACGCCACGACCCGGTGCCGGGTGCGCGCAACGGCGAGCGAGTCGGTGGACAGCAGCGGGGCAGCCGCGCTCGTCCACCGGGTTCGGGGGGCCTGGATCTGGGCGACCCCGGGCACCCAGACACCGGAAGCCGCGAGGTTCTCGCCCTGACGGGTGAGCACGTCGCCCGGGTCGCCGTCGGCGAGCACTCCCCCGGCCCGGTCGAGTACGATCACACGGTTGACGAGGTCCTGCCAGATCGACACGCGGTGCTCGATCACGATGAACGTCGCCTCGGTCTGGTCGAGCACCCGGGCGACCGAATCGCGCACCTCCCGCACCCCGGCAGGGTCCAGGTTCGCGGTGGGTTCGTCAAGCAGCAGCAGACCCGGCCGCATGGCCAGCACCCCGGCCAGTGCGAGCCGCTGCTTCTGCCCGCCCGACAGCGCCGAGGTCGGGTGGTCCAGCGGCACGTTCAGGCCGACCATGGTCAGCGACGTGCGGACCCGCCGCCAGATCTCCTCGCGGGCGACCCCGAGGTTCTCGCAGCCGAACGCCACATCGTCGCCGACGCGGGCCAGGATCACCTGGGAGTCGGGGTCCTGCAGCAGCAGACCCACCTGCCCTCGGGCGCGAGCAGGGTCAGTGCCGTTGACCCGCAGATTCCCGGCCTGTTCACCCTCCTCATCGCCGCCGAGCACACCGGCCAGAGCGTGCACGAGAGTGGATTTGCCCGACCCGGATGCGCCGAGCGAGGACCGAAGGCGATGGCCCGAGTCGGCGACGACGATCACAGCCCCAAGACGACGCCCGACGCCACGCCCGCCCGCGCCGCGCCGCGCGACGCGAACCGCTTGGTCGAGCGCCTCCTGCGGTACGGCCTCGGTGGCCATGGCTCGCTGGAAGGCAGTCGCGCGCTCGCCGCCAAGTACGCCGCGAACGCCAGCTACGTCGACGACGAGGCGCGCGTGAGGGCGTTGATCCGCTCGCACACGCTCATGAACTTCGGCACCGGGTTCGTCACCGGCGTCGGTGGGCTCATCACCCTCCCCGTCGCGATCCCGGCGGCCCTGACGGCATCGTGGATGATCCACACGCGGCTCTCGGGCGCGATCGCGACCCTGCATGGGCACGACATCGACGACGACCGCGTCCAGACGTTCGTCCTGTTCACGCTGCTCGGCGACAGCGGCAAGACGGTGCTGCGCAACGCCGGCATCACCGTCGCGAACCGGATGGCGCTGCGCGGCGTCGAGGCGATCCCCGGACGCCTGCTCACGGAGATCAACAAGCGCGTCGGCATGCGCCTGATCGCGTGGTCCGGCGAGCGCGGGGTCCTCAACCTGACGAAGGCCGTGCCGGTCGCCGGGGGTTTCGTCGGCGGCGGTGTCGACGCCCTCTACTGCAACGCGGTCGGCCGGCGCGCTCATGCGGTGTTCCGGCCTGAGAAGCCGGTCGCGGGGTGACGGCGGCAAACGGCGACCTCCACGTCGGCTTCGGCACCGAGGCAGCCTGTGCTTCAATCCGCGCCGATGCCACCTATCCGGATGAACCGGATCGCCTCGGCGACGTACGGATCCTCGTCCTCTGAGTCATCGCGCCAGTCGACGGCCATGACGCTGTCGGGTATGAGGCCGCTCTGCCGCAGTCTCGTCCCGTCGACCAAGGCGAGTTCGGCGTACGGCACGTCGACCCGCGATCCGTCCGGCAGCCGCTCGGGCGCGTACAGCCTCCA